>NZ_JBDJAV010000027.1:0-143674 GCF_039649625.1 Plantactinospora sp. ZYX-F-223
GGTCCCGCAGCGCCCAGGCGAGCGCGAGCTGCGCCAGGGACTGGCCGCGCCGCTCGGCGATGGCGTGCAGCGCCCGTACGGTGCTCATCGTGGTGTCGTCGAGGTCGCTCTCGTTGAGGAAGACGCTGGTGCGGATCCGTGAGTCGGCCGGGATGCCGTCCAGGTAGCGGTCGGTGAGCACGCCCTGGGCGAGCGGGCTGTAGGCGATGCAGCCGGCCCCGACCTCTTCCAGGGTGTCGAGCAGCCGGTCCGCCTCGATCCACCGGTTGATCATCGAGTACGACGGCTGGGAGATCAGCAGTGGCGTACCGAGCCGTTCCAGGATCGCGGCGGCCTGTCGGGTCTGCTCCGAGGTGTAGTTCGACAGCCCGACGTAGAGGGCCTTGCCGGCCCGGACGACGGCGTCCAGCGCCGTCATCGTCTCTTCGAGAGGGGTATCCGGGTCGGGCCGGTGGTGGTAGAAGATGTCGACGTAGTCGAGGCCCGTCCGGCGCAGCGACTGGTCCAGTGACGAGACCAGATACTTGCGGGAGCCCCATTCGCCGTACGGGCCGGGCCACATGTGGTACCCGGCCTTGGTGGAGATGACCAGCTCGTCGCGGTAGGGGGCGAGGTCGGCGGCGAGGGTCCGGCCGAAGTTCTCCTCGGCGGAGCCGGGCGGCGGGCCGTAGTTGTTGGCCAGGTCGAAGTGGGTCACCCCGAGGTCGAACGCCCGGCGGCAGATGTCCCGCTGCTGCTGCCACGGCCGTTCGGCACCGAAGTTGTGCCAGAGGCCGAGCGAGATGGCGGGCAGTCGCAGGCCGCTGCGGCCGGCCCGGCGGTAGGTCATCGAGTCGTAGCGGTCGTCCGCGGCAAGGTAGGTCACGCTTGCCACCCTATTGAACCTCCGTCCCGCCGGACCGCGCGGAGGTCACGCCCGGCGCCTCAGCCGGGGCCGAGGCGGACCGCCCAGGCCGGCGGGAGGGCCGCGCCGCGTGGCGGCCGGTCGGGGCGGGGGAGGGGCCGTAGCCTGTTCGTACACGGGCTTGCCCGGTCCGGGTGCGCCGGCGGGTGTTCCGTAGCTCACCGTTTGGCCAGGTTCGGGTGGGCCGGCGGGGTGGTCCGTGATATCTGATCGGTACGCATCAGGTCGCCGAAGGCGCCGACCTCGCTTCACCACCTGCGGTGGTGCCGTCGAAAGGGGACGTCATGGCATACCTGGACCACCGGCCGGCCACTCCCGCCGAGGCGCTCGACGAGCTGCTCGCCGGTAACGAGCGGTTCGTGGCCGGTACCCGGATCCATCCGCACCAGGACGCCGAGCACCGGGCGGTGGTCGCCGCGGCGCAGCGGCCGTTCGCGGTGGTGTTCGGGTGTTCCGACTCCCGCCTCGCCGCCGAGATCATCTTCGATCGGGGGCTCGGCGACCTGTTCGTGGTCCGCACCGCCGGGCACATCGTCGGCCCGGAGGTGACCGCCAGTATCGAGTACGGGGTGGTGGTGCTCGGGGCGCCGCTGGTCGTCGTCCTCGGCCACGACTCGTGCGGGGCGATCCAGGCCACCCGGGCGGCCCGGGACGGTGCCCGGCTACCGGGCCGGGAGCTGGGCGCCATCGTCGAACGGGTCACCCCGAGCATCGAGGCCGCCCAGGCGCGGCAGATCACCGACGACGCCGGTATCGCCGCGTTGCACACCCGGCACACCGTCGAGATGATCACCCGGTCGGGCACCGAACTCGCCGACGCGGTCGCCGCCGGCCGGTGCGACGTGGTCGGCATGTTCTACCAGCTGGCCGACGGCCGGGTGTCGGTGACGGCGCCCAGCGCCGCCCCGACCGGCGGTTAGGGACCGTCCGGCCCTAACCCGCGTCGGGGCGGCGCAGCCAGCACCGGGCCATGTGCCCGGCGGCGACCGGGAACTCCGGCACCTCGGTGTGGCAGACCTCCATCGCGGCCGGGCAGCGGTCCCGGAACAGGCAGCCGCCGCGGTCGGTAACCGTCTGCTGCCCGCCGCGCAGCGCCCGCATCCCGCCCGGTGCGGCGGTACGCGGGCGGCCCGGGTCCGGCGCGGCCGACGCCAGGAGCTGGGTGTACGGGTGCGCGGGGCGCAGGATCACCTCGTCGCTGGGGCCGGACTCGACCACCTGCCCCCGGTACAACACCATGATCGACGAGGCGAAGTAGCGGGCGGTGGCGAGGTCGTGGGTGACGTACAGGACGGCCAGTTCCTCCTCCCGCTTGAGCCGGTCGATCAGGTTGAGGATCTCCAGCCGGATCGACACGTCGAGCATCGACACCGGCTCGTCGGCGAGCAGGATCCGGGGCCGGGGCGCCAGGGCGCGGGCGATCGCGACCCGCTGCCGCTGCCCGCCGGACAGTTCGTGCGGCAGCCGGCGGGCGACCTGGTCGGCCGGGGTGAGGTTGACCCGGGTGAGCAGGTCGCGCACGGCCGCCCGGACGTCGCCGCCGGACCGGGCGACCCCGTGCAGCCGCAGCGGCCGGCCCAGGTGGTATCCGACGGTGTGTGCCGGGTTCAGCGACCCGAACGGGTCCTGGAACACCATCTGCACGTCGCGGCGGTAGCGGCGGACCGCCCGGCGGTCGGCGGCCAGCGGGGTGCCGTCGAGGCGGATCTCCCCGGCGGTCGGCCGGGTCAGCCGGACCAGCATCCGGGCGATCGTCGACTTGCCGCTGCCGCTCTCGCCGACCAGCGCCACCGTCTGGCCGGAGTGCAGTTCGAAGGAGACGTCGTCGACCGCCCGCAGGGTGTGGCGGTGCCGCCCGTCCCGCAGCGGGAAGTGCTTGCTCAGGTGGCTGACCGTCAGCGTGGTCACCGGCCGCCACCTCCGGCCGACGGCTCCGGTCCGGTCTCCGGCGTCCCGCCCTTCTCGACCGGCGGCGGAGTCCCGCCCTTCTCGACCGGCGGGGGCACATCGCCCGGCTCGGCCGGCGGTGCCGGCGCGGCGGGGCGTACGTCGGGGTGGGGCGGCGGCCCGGGCTCCAGCGCCGGGTCGGTGGGGTCGAACCGGCCGGCCCGGAGCGCGGCCGGTGGGCCGTCCGGGCGCAGTACCGGGTCGTAGTGCAGGCAGGCGACCCGGGTGGTGCCGGCGACCCGCAGCGGTGGGTCGGTGCGGTGGCAGGCGTCGAAGACGTACGGGCAGCGGGCGGTGAACGCGCAGCCGGCGGGGGGCCGGGACAGGTCCGGTGGGCTTCCGGGGATGCCGTGCAGCACCGTCCGCTCGCCCCGCAGGCTCGGGAAGGAGCGCAGCAGCCCGACCGTGTACGGGTGGGCCGGCGCGGCGGCCAGGTCTGCGGCGGGGCCGTACTCGACGATCCGGCCGCCGTACATGACGGCGAGCCGATCGCTGATCTCCAGCAGCAGGGAGAGATCGTGGGTGATGAAGACGACCGCGAAGCCGAACCGGGCCCGTAGCCGGTCGATCTCCTCCAGGATGTCGCGCTGCACCACCACGTCCAGCGCGGTGGTCGGCTCGTCCATCACCACCACGTCCGGGCGCAGCGCCATCGCCATCGCGATCAGCACCCGCTGGCGCATCCCGCCGGAGAGTTCGTGCGGATACGCCGAGAGCCGTTCCGGGCCGATCCCGACCAGGTCGAGCAGTTCCCGGCAGCGCTCTTCCCGGTCGGCGCGGCGCAGTTCGGGGCGGTGCGCGGTGAAGACGTCGGCGAGTTGCCGGCGTACCGACAGCACCGGGTTGAGGGCGTTCATCGCCCCCTGGAACACCATCGAGACCCGGTTCCAGCGGAACCGGCGCAGCGCTTCGCCGTGCAGCGTCGACAGGTCGACCGGCGGGCCGTCGGCGGGGTGGAAGACGACCCTGCCTGCGGCGAGCCGGCCGGGTGGCTTGAGCAGCCGGGTGATCGCGTACGCGAGGGTGGACTTGCCGCAGCCGCTCTCGCCGGCGATGCCGAGCACCTCGCCGCGGGCCAGGTCGAAGCTGACGCCGCGGACCGCCCGGACCGGGTCGGTGCCGTCGTAGACGACGCTCAGGTCGCGGACCGAGAGCACCACATCGGTGCCGGTGACCGCCGGTGGGTGGGTGGTGTCGAGGGTCATGCCGGTCCGGTCCGTCGGGGGCGGCGGGTGACCCGCAGCCTCGGGTTGATCAGTTCGTCGAGACTGAAGTTGATCAGTGCGAGTCCGGCGCCGACCAGCGCGATGCAGAGCCCGGGCGGCACGAACCACCACCAGGCACCCTGGGACAGCGCCTGCGAGTTCTGCGCGAAGTAGAGCATCGTGCCCCACGAGCCGGCGCCGCCGAGGCCGAGGAAGGCCAGCGCGGCCTCGGTGAGGATGCCACCGATGACCGCAAAGACGAACTGGGCGGCAATCAGCGGCAGCAGGTTGGGCAGGATCTCGAAGGTGACGATCCGCCAGCCGGGTTCGCCGCTGACCCGGGCGGCGTCGACGTAGTCGCGGGAGCGCAGTGACAGGGTCTGGGCCCGCAACACCCGGGCGGAGCCGGCCCACGCGGTGATCGAGACGATCAGGGCGATCGCGAGGGCTCCGCGGGTCTGCACGTAGTCGGTGATCAGGACCACCAGCGGCAGGCCGGGCAGTACCAGGAAGACGTTGCTGACCAGCGAGAGGCTCTCGTCGGCGTGCCCGCCCGCGTAGCCGCCGAGGACGCCGACCAGCACCGAGACGACGGTGGCGAGCAGCCCGACGACCAGGCCGACCAGCATCGAGCCGCGGGTGGCGACGACGAGTTGCCGGAACACGTCCTGGCCGGTGGTGGTGGTGCCGAGCAGGTGTTCGGCGGAGGGGGCGAGCAGCCGGTCGTCGCTGACCAGGTTCGGGTCGTCGACCAGCAGCGGGCCGAGCACGGCGACCAGGGCGAAGAAGCCGACGATCGCCAGCCCGGCGGCGAGTTTGCGGGAGCGCAGCAGGCCGCGCCAGCGGGGCCGCCGGGTCGGCACCACCACTCCGGGGACGACCTCGCCGGTCACGTCGCGCTGGGTCTCGATGGTCGCCATCAGCCGGCCTGCCGGGTACGGGGGTCGATCACCGCGTAGAGCAGGTCGACGACGAAGTTGGCGCCGAGCACGGCCAGCGAGATGACCAGGAAGATGCCCTGCAGCAGTGGATAGTCGGCGTTGGCGACCGCGGCGACCAGGCTCATCCCGACCCCGGGATAGGAGAAGACGATCTCGGTGGCGATGGAACCGCTGACCACGAAGCCGAGGGTGATGGCGAACCCGGCGACGCTGGGCAGTACGGCGTTGCGGGCCGCGTACTGGATCATGATGCGGCGCGGGCGCAGCCCCTTCGCCTCGGCGGTCAGCACGTAGTCCTCGGCCATCGTGGAGACCATCATGTTGCGCATCCCGAGCAGCCAGCCGGCGACCGAGGCGAGCACGATCGAGGCCGCCGGCAGGATGCCGTGGTAGGTCGCGCTGCGCAGGAACGGCCAGTTGAACCCGATGGTGGTCTCGTAGCTGTAGCCGCTGTTCAGCGGAAACCAGCCGAGCACCCCGCCGAGCAGGTAGAGCAGCACCAGGGCGAGCCAGAAGTACGGGATGGCGGCCAGGAAGGTGGTGGTCGGCACCAGCGCGTCCAGCCAGGTGCCGCGGCGCCAGCCGGCGAGGGTGCCGAGGGTGATCCCGAGCAGCACGCTGAGCACGGTGGCGATGCCGACCATCACCACCGTCCAGGGCAGGCTCTGGCTGAGCACCTGCGACACCGGGGTCGGGTAGTAGGCGACGGAGAGGCCGAACTCGCCGCGCAGCAGGTTGCCGAGATAGCCGAGGTACTGCTGCCACAGCGGGTCGTCGGAGACCCCGAACTGCAGTTCGAGGGCGCGGCGGGCCTCCGGCGACATCGGGGTCATGTTCTGGGTCTTGGCCAGTACGGCGTCGACCGGGTTGCCCTTGATCAGCCGGGGGATGAGGAAGTTGAGGGTGACCGCCGCCCAGACCGCGACCAGGTAGAACAGCGCCTTGCGCCGCAGGTACCGCATCGGGCGGCTCAGCCGGCCGGGGTGAGGTTCTTGGCCACGATCCCCATGTCCGGCCCGTTGTACGGGGTGGTCAGCGCGTAGTGGTTCTGCTCGGTGGGGAAGTTGCCGAGGTTCTCGGTGCGGTACTCGATCAGCGAGGCGGACTGCTGGATCGGGATGTACGGCAGCTCCTCGACGATCACATCCTGGATCTTGAACAGTTGTTCCCTGATCGCGTCCTTCGCCTCCGGCGGGGTGTTCTCCATCGCCAGCAGGGCGGCGTCGACGGCGGCGTTGCGGTAGCGGCCGTAGTTGGAGCCGGCCTGCTGGCCCAGCGGGGCGGTGGTCTTGCTGGCGAACGCCCGGCTGTACCAGGAGTACGCGGTGCCCTCGCTGTAGAGGTTGGTGATGATCATCTCGAAGTCGCCGGTCTGCTGGTCGGTGGAGAAGGCGGTGAACGACACCTCCTGGGTCTTCATCTCGATCCCGACCGACTTCAGCGACTGGGTCATGATCTGGAGTGCGGAGATGTAGTCGTTGTAGCCCTGCACCACCTTGACGGTGAAGGAGAGCCGTCGGCCGGCCTTGGCGTAGATCCCGTCGGCGCCCTTGGCCCAGCCGTCGGCCTGGAGGGTCTGCTCGGCCCGGGCCGGGTCGAACTCCAGCTTGCGGTCCTTGTATTCCGGCTTGATGTAGTCGTCCCAGAGCGGCCGGGGCAACTGGGCCGGGCTGGCCTCCTTGCCGTACCCGGAGAAGGCCAGCCGGATGAGCTGGTCGCGGTCCAGGGCGAGGCTGATCGCCTTGCGTACCGCGGCGCTGTCGAACGGCGCCCGGTCCAGGTTCGGGATCAGGTTGGTCAGGTAGAGCTGCGACTCGTTGAGGTACTTGTTGTGCTCCGGGTCCTTGCTCACGTACTGCTTGTCGATGTCGGCGATGAACGAACCGGCCCAGTCGAGCTGGCCGGCGGCGAGCGCCGCGATCGCGCTGTCCGCGCTGGCGAACTGGTGGAACCGCATCCCCTTGATCTTCGGCTTGCCGGTCTCCCAGTAGTTGGGGTTGCGTTCGAAGACGTAGTTCTGCTGGCTGAACGAGGCCAGCGTGAACGCCCCGGTGCCGACCGGCTTCTCGTTGGTGAACGCGGACGGGTCGGCGACGGTCGACCAGATGTGCTTCGGCACGATCCAGATCCGCCCGGCGATCAGGTTGAGCCGGGTGTAGACGCCCTGACTGAAGATGATCGAGACGTGGGTCGGGTCGGCGGCGACCGCCTCGACGATCGGCAGGCCGTTATAGTTGATCTTCGGGTTGTCCCGGAGCAGGTTGAAGGTGAAGGCCACGTCCTCGGCCGAGAACGGCTTCCCGTCGCTCCACCTCACCCCCTCCCGGATGGTGAGGTTCAGCCGCCGGCCGTCGTCGGCGAACTCGTAGCCGGTGGCGAGCTGCGGCTGCACGTCGTCGGCCCGGGCGCCGTTGAAGTAGAGCAGCGCCTCGTAGAGCACGCTCATCGTGCCGGCGACGCTGTTCTGGGAGAACGGGTTGAAGTTGGGCACGAACCCGGCGTTCGCCCCCGAGAAGACATTGATGATCTTGCCCTCGGCGCCGGTCGGCGAGTCGCCGCCGTCACCGCAGCCGGCGGTCGCACCGGCGGCAAGCGCCGCCGTGGCCAGCGTGGCGAGCAGCCGGCGGGCGAGGGTGGGGCGCATCGTGCCTCCCGGGTCGAGGGATTTCGGACGGGTTGCCACCTGCTGTCCGGGCAGGTGAGATCGATGACAACACCGAACCGGTTCAGAGTCAATAGATGGAAAGCGATTGCAGCCGGTACCGGAGCGCCGGGCCCAGCACGTACGGCGAGACCTGAAGGCGGGCGGGAACGGTCCCGGTTCGGCGCCGCTTAACCGGTTCTGTCAGGGGCGCCGGAACGGGGCAGGTGACGACCGCTCCGCCCGGTCAGCCGGCGTTGACGGTGATCAACGGGGAACGGCCGAAACCCGGAGGAAATCCGGTCACTGGTACCGTTGCCAACGCCGACAACACTCGCGAGCGAGAGACCGCCCGGCAGCGTGGGGCGGCGCCGAAGGGGCAAATCCTCCCCGGAACCTCTCAGGCAAAAGGAGCCCGCGGGCAGGCGACTGTGGAGCGCCCGCGACGTCGCGGAGCGTGACAGAGGGGGAGGTTGCAGCGTCGACCTCGCCCGGGAGTGTCCCCCATGACCACAGCGCAATACCCCACCCGCGACGGCGGGCAGTTCGCCGACCGGCACATCGGCCCCGACGCCGACGCCGAACGCCGGATGCTGGAGACCGTCGGCTACCACTCGATCGACGACCTGATGGACGCCGCGGTCCCCGAGGTGATCCGCTGGACCGGCAACCTCGACCTGCCGCCGGCCGCCACCGAGGAGGAGGTGGCCGCCGAACTGCGCGCGCTGGCCGCCCGGAACACCGTCGCCGTCTCCATGATCGGCCTCGGCTACTCCGGCACCCACACCCCGGCGGTGATCCGCCGCAACGTGCTGGAGAACCCGGCCTGGTACACCGCCTACACGCCGTACCAGCCGGAGATCAGCCAGGGCCGGCTGGAGGCGCTGCTGAACTTCCAGACCATGGTCACCGACCTGACCGGGCTGGCCACCGCGAACGCCTCCATGCTCGACGAGGGCACCGCCGCGGCCGAGGCGATGACCCTGGCCCGCCGCGCCGGCAAGAACTCCAGCAACGTGTACGTCGTCGACGCCGACACCCTGCCGCAGACCCTCGCCGTACTGGCCACCCGGGCCGAGCCGCTCGGCATCGAGGTACGCGTGCTCGACCTTTGCGCCGAGCCGCTTCCGGCGGAGTTCTTCGGCCTGCACCTGCAGTACCCGGGCGCCTCCGGCGCGGTCCGCGACCACACCGGGCTGGTCGAGGCCGCGCACGCCGCCGGGGCACTGGTGACGGTCGCCGCCGACCTGCTCGCGCTGACCCTGCTCCGCCCACCCGGCGAGATCGGCGCCGACATCGCCGCCGGCACCACCCAGCGGTTCGGCGTACCGATGGGCTTCGGCGGCCCGCACGCCGGCTACCTGGCGGTCCGCACCGGCCTGGAGCGGATGCTGCCCGGCCGGCTGGTCGGGGTCTCCCGGGACGCGGCCGGCGACCCCGCCTACCGGCTGGCGCTGCAGACCCGGGAACAGCACATCCGCCGGGAGAAGGCGACCAGCAACATCTGCACCGCCCAGGTGCTGCTCGCCGTGATGGCCAGCATGTACGCCGTCTACCACGGCCCGGCCGGGCTGCGGGCGATCGCCGAACGGACCCACCGGCGGGCCGCCACCCTGGCCGCCGGGCTGCGCACCCTCGACGCCGTCGAGGTGGTGCACGAGGCGTTCTTCGACACCGTGCTGGCCCGGTTCCCGGGCCGGGCCGCCGAGGTGGTCGCCGAGGCCGCGCGGCGCGGGGTCAACCTGCGGCTGGTCGACGCCGACCGGGTCGGGATCGCCTGCGACGAGACCACCACCGAGGCGCACCTGGCGACCGTGTGGGACACCTTCGGTGCCGTCGCCGGGCAGCGCGTGGCCCCGCCCGCCGGGCAACCGTGGCCCGCGGTGCCGGCCGGCCTCGACCGGACCAGCGACTACCTGACCCACCCCGTCTTCCGGTCGCACCACTCCGAGACGGCGATGCTGCGCTACCTGCGCCGGCTCGCCGACCTCGACTACGCGCTCGACCGGGGCATGATCCCGCTCGGCTCCTGCACCATGAAGCTGAACGCCACCACCGAGATGGAGCCGGTGAGCTGGCCGGAGTTCGCCGACGTGCACCCGTTCGCCCCGGACGACCAGACCGCCGGCTACCGCGACCTGGTCGCCGCCCTGGAGGGCTGGCTCGCCGAGGTGACCGGCTACGACGCGGTCAGCGTGCAGCCGAACGCCGGCTCGCAGGGCGAACTCGCCGGCCTGCTGGCGATCCGCGCCTACCACCGCGACCGGGGCGAGGGGCACCGGGACGTCTGCCTGATCCCGTCCTCGGCGCACGGCACCAACGCGGCCAGCGCGGTGATGGCCGGGATGCGGGTGGTGGTGGTCGGCTGCGACCCCGACGGCGACGTCGACCTGGCCGACCTGGACCGCAAGATCGAGGCGCACCGGGACACCCTCGCCGCGATCATGGTCACCTACCCGTCCACCCACGGGGTGTACGAGGGCGGCATCGCCGCGCTCTGCGCCAAGGTGCACGACGCCGGCGGCCAGGTGTACGTCGACGGCGCCAACCTCAACGCGCTGCTCGGGTACGCCAAGCCGGGCCGGTTCGGCGCCGACGTGTCACACCTGAACCTGCACAAGACGTTCTGCATCCCGCACGGTGGCGGCGGCCCCGGGGTCGGCCCGGTGGCGGTCCGGGCACACCTGGCGGGGTACCTGCCCGGCGACCCGCTCGGCTCCGCCGGGGCGGCCCGGCCGGCGGTCTCGGCGGCCCGGTACGGCTCGGCCGGGATCCTGCCGATCCCGTGGGCGTACCTGCGGCTGATGGGGCCGGACGGGCTGCGCCGGGCGACCGGGGTGGCGGTACTGGCCGCCAACTACGTCGCGGCCCGGCTGCGCGGCCACTACCCGGTGCTCTACGCCGGCAACAAGGGCCTGGTCGCGCACGAGTGCATCCTCGACCTGCGGCCGCTGACCAAGGCGACCGGGGTCAGCGTGGACGACGTGGCGAAGCGGCTGATCGACTACGGCTTCCACGCCCCGACGATGTCGTTCCCGGTCGCCGGCACCCTGATGGTGGAGCCGACCGAGAGCGAGGACCTCGCCGAACTCGACCGGTTCTGCGACGCGATGATCGCGATCCGGGCGGAGATCGACAAGGTCGGGGCGGGGGACTGGCCGAAGGGGGACAACCCGCTGGCCAACGCGCCGCACACCGCGGCGATGGTGACCGGCGACGAGTGGCCGCACCCGTACCCGCGGTCGGTGGCCGGCTATCCGGGCGGGATCGACCGGCGGGCGAAGTACTGGCCGCCGGTACGCCGGATCGACGGCGCCTACGGAGACCGCAACCTGGTCTGCGCCTGCCCGCCGCCCGAGGCGTTCGAGAACTGACAACGGATGATCGGCCGGCACCGGCGCCGGCCGATCACTGTAAGTGATGAATCAGCCGACCAGGGCGTGCCGGGCCGGACCGCGGTGCGGCGCTATGGTGCTGCCGTCGGGCAGCAGCTCGCCGGTGTCCTCGAAGAGGATGACGCCATTGCAGAGCAGGCTCCACCCCTGCTCACGGAAGCAGGCGAGGACGCGGGCCGCTTCCCGGTCGGTTGCTTCAGCGGAGGGGCAGGTCGGTTGGTGCTGGCACATCGGGTTCTCCGGACTATGGGGGCGCTGTGGCATGGTTCACATGACCAGTGACGGACGGTACCCCCTCACACCGAGTGATGACGAGCGGGTATCCGTCTCTGACCGAGGAAATCCACTTTTCGGATGAGGCAGATCCACCCGTACGTCGTGGAAGCGCTCCCATTCGCACCGCCGGGAGCGCCGGCGGGCTGCGTACCCCGGCTCGTCGAGCACGACCGGCTTCAATGCCGGGCCGACGGCCCGGACGACCCCGCCACGCTGCTGGAGGAGTTCCTCGCCGGACACGGCCTCCCGGTCCGCGACCTGACCCGCCCCGGCGTCCACCCGCCGGACGGCCCGGCCGGCACGGTCTGCGGCGCCGCCGTCTTCGTCTCCGCCGCCGCCGGAGCCCGGATGGTCGGCGCGGCGACCGGCCCGGCCAGCCCGGCACCCGCCGTCCCCGACCTGGTCGCGGTGGTCTACCGGCACGGCGCCGCCCCGGCCGCCGGTCCGCCCCGGCGGCATCGGCCCGACGACTGGCAGCTCGGCCCGTGGGCCGAGAGCTGGACGCCGCAGCGGCACGCCGACGCGGTACGGCAGGCCCGGGAGGCCATCGCGGCCGGCGACATCTACCAGGTCAACGTCGTCGGACACGGCTGCGCCCGGTACACCGGAGACCCGCTGCCGGCGCTGCACCGGCTGGCCCGGCTACCCGGCGCCCGGTACGGGGGCGTGCTCACCGGCGCCGGCTGGGCGATCGGCTGCGCCTCCCCGGAAACCCTGGTCGAGGTGACCGACGGCACGGTCTACACCCGGCCGATCAAGGGCACCCGGCCGGCGACCGGCGCCGGCCGGCGGGAGCTGCTGGAATCCGCCAAGGAACGCGCCGAGCATGTGATGATCGTCGACCTGGAGCGCAACGACCTGGCCCGGATCGCCCGCACCGGCACCGTCCGGGTCGACCAGCTCTACGCCATCCGCCGCTGGTCCGACCTGTGGCAGGCCGAGTCGACCGTCTCGGCCACCCTGGCCGACGGGCGGGGCCTGGCCGACCTGCTCCGGGCGGTCTGCCCCGGCGGGTCGGTCACCGGCGCCCCCAAGCTCGCCGCGCTGGCCCAGATCGCCGCCCTCGAACCGGTCGGCCGGGGTGCCAGCATGGGCGGGCTGGGCTGGATCGGCCCGGACCGGATCGACCTGGGGCTGACCATCCGGACCGTCGCGGTCGACGCCGACCGGGTGCACGTCTGGGCGGGCGGCGGCATCACCTGGGGCAGCGATCCGGCGGCCGAGGTTGCCGAGGCGGCCGCGAAGTCCGGCCCGGTCCGGGCCATCCTGGCCGGCCCGCACCGGCCCCGCTGACCACCCCCGGCACGGCCGCCCACGACGGAGCCGGAGAGGTCCCCGTCCCGAGTCGGCTCCGCCGACCGCCGCCGTCCGAGGTCGTCGGCTCCGGTGGCGTCCCCGTCCGGCGGCGTCGCCGGCCCGATTCCGGGCGACCGGTGGCTCGGTCAGTCGCCGAGCAGGTCGGCCAGCGCGTCGGCCGGGTCGTCGCGGGGTACGCCGGCCGGCCACCAGTCGCCGTCGGCCCGCTCCCGGTACGGGTACCAGCGGTCGTCGCGGCCGTACCGCAACTGGGCCCGGTGCCGGGGAAACGTCCACCGGTTGCGCCACACCTGCGGCTCCGGCGGGTCGTCACCGGCCCAGCCGGCGGTCAGCTCGGTCCGGGCCCGGGCCAGCCGTACCGGCGGCGGGGTCCACGGCTCGTCCAGCACCGACAGGCCGGTGTGGCCGCCGTACTCCCAGGCCCGTACCGCCCGGCTGAACTCCCGGGCGGTACGGCCGCCGGCCTGCCGTAACCGGGCCAGCACCGGACCACCGGCCCCGACGGCGAGCCGGACCGCGTCCACCCGTTCCGGCAGCGCCGGCGGCGGGCCGTCGCCGTCCGGGGCGGCGCGCAGCAGCGCAGCGGCCTGGACGGCGGCGTTGTCGGCCAGCCCGCGCAGCACCTCCGCCGCGATCCCCGGCGCGTCCGGCAGCGCCGGCCCGGACACCCCGGGCTCCGGCGGTGGCGGCGGGGCGGGCAGCGGCGGATCCGGCCGGGCGTACGCCCGCGCGGCCGGCACCCCGGCGCCGGCCGGCGCGGCCGACGGCGCGGCCGCCGCCGGCCGGTGGGCCCGGCGGCGCAGCTCGGCGAGAACCTCCCGGGTGCCCCGGCCCCGGATCAGCAGCAGCAGCAACGGGTCGGCGTCGAGCAGCCAGGCCACCTGGTAGCAGAGCGCGGCGGCGTGCCGGCACGCCGCCGCGGCCCACTCCGGGCAGTCGCACTCCGGCTGCAGGTCGCCGAGCCCGGGCAGCAGGGCGATCCCGGCGTCGTCGGCCGCCGATGCCAGGTCGCGCGGCATCTCCCCGTCCAGCAGCGCGGCGATGTGCCCGGCCTTCGCCGCCACCTGGTCCAGGAGCCGGGACCATTGCGCGTCGGTCAGCGGCTCCACGAAGACCCGGGTCCGGTACGGCAGGTCCCGCACCCCGTCGTGCACCTCGGCCGCGATCCGGCCCGGGCTGACGGTGATCGAGCCGACCTGCCCGGCCGACGCCGCGCGCCGCCCCCGGCGCAGCAGGGTCTGGTCCAGCGAGGTCTCCTCCAGGGCGCGGACCCAGGCGTCCCCCCACCAGGAGCGGCTGCTCCGGGCACGCCGCCCCGGCGGGAACGCCGGAAAGCCCCGGACCCGGTCGTCGCCACTCATCGGCCCCCACCTTCCCCAGCCGGCTCGGAGCCGGCGCACCGCGCCCGGTCGACGATCCCGTTCATGCCGGCCCGCGCAGTTCGACCAGGGACGCCAGGTCGGCGTCGGACAGTTCGGTCAACGCCGCCTCGCCACCGGCGAGCACCGCGTCGGCGAGGTCCCGTTTGACGGCGAGCAGGGCGGCGATCCGGTCCTCGACCGTTCCCTCGGTGACCAGCCGGTGCACCTGCACCGGCCGGGTCTGCCCGATCCGGTACGCCCGGTCGGTGGCCTGCTCCTCGACGGCCGGGTTCCACCACCGGTCGTAGTGCACCACGTGGTCGGCCCGGGTCAGGTTCAGCCCCGTCCCGGCCGCCCGCAGCGACAGCAGGAAGACCGGCACCTCACCGGCCTGGAACCGGCGTACCTGCTCGTCGCGGCGGGCCACCGGGGTGCCGCCGTGCAGCAGTTGGGCCGGTACGCCCCGGTCGGCGAGGTGCCGCTCGATCAGCCGGGCCATCGCGACGTACTGCGTGAAGACCAGCACCGCGCCGTGTTCGGCGAGGATCGTGTCGACCAGCTCGTCGAGCAGTTCCAGCTTGCCGGAGCGGCCGGCCAGCCGGGGCCGCCCCTCCCGCAGGTAGTGCGCCGGATGGTTGCAGATCTGCTTCAACGAGGTCAGCAGCTCCAGCACCAGGCCCCGGCGCGCCATCCCGGTGCTGTCCCGGATCCGCGCCAACGTCTCACGGACCACCGCCTCGTAGAGGCCGGCCTGCTCGCCGGTCAGCCCCACCGGATGGTCGGTCTCGGTCTTCGGCGGCAGCTCCGGCGCGATTCCCGGATCCGACTTGCGGCGCCGCAGCAGGAACGGCGCGATCAGCCGGGCCAGCCGTCCCGCCGCCGCCGGATCCCGACCGGACTCGATCGGCGCCGCCCACCTGGCCCGGAACCGGGGCAGCGGGCCGAGCAGCCCGGGGGTGGTCCAGTCCAGGATCGCCCACAGCTCGGTCAGGTTGTTCTCCACCGGGGTACCGGTGAGGGCGACCCGGGCGGCGGCCGGGATCCGGCGCAGCGCCCGGGCGGTACCCGAGGCGCGGTTCTTCACGTGCTGCGCCTCGTCGGCGACGACCAGGCCCCACCGCACGGCGGCGAGCCGGTCGACGTCGGACCGCATCGTCCCGTACGTGGTGAGCAGGAACCCGCCGGTCAGCGCGTCCAGGCTGCGTCGGCCGCCGTGGAAACGGCGTACCGGGGTGCCGGGGGCGAACCGGGCGATCTCGCGTTCCCAGTTGCCCAGCAGCGAGGCGGGGCAGACCACCAGGGTCGGGCCGGCGGCCGCCGGGTCCGCCTGCCGGTGCAGGTGCAGCGCGATCAGCGTGACGGTCTTGCCGAGCCCCATGTCGTCGGCGAGGCAGCCGCCCAGCCCCAGCTCCGTCATCCGGGCCAGCCAGCGCAGCCCGCGTAACTGGTAGTCCCGGAGCGTGGCGGTCAGCCCGGCCGGCACCCCGACCCGCTCCGGGGCGGCCCCGGCGGCCGGCTCCGGGTCGGCGATCCGGCGCCGCAGCCCGGCCAGCCAGCCGGTGGCGTCGACCTCCACCGGCCGCCCGTCGACCTCGACCGTCCCGGTCAGCGCGGCACCGAGCGCCTCGATCGCGCCGACCGGCGGCAGCGCCGGCTTGCGGGCCCGGGCGGCCAGCTCCGGGTCGACGAGTACCCACTGGTCGCGCAGCCGGACCACCGGCCGGTGCGCTTCGGCGAGCAGGTCCAGCTCGTCGGCGGTCAGCGGCCGCCCGCCGAGGGCGAGTTGCCAGTCGACGTGCAGCAGCCCGTCGCCGCCGAAGAAGGCGGCCAGGTCCGACGGCGGCTCGTCGGCGGCGCCGAGCACCGCCCGGGAGGTCAGCCCGGCGGCCAGTTCCCGGGGCCAGTGCACCGCCACCCCGACCGCGCCGAGCCGGCCGGCGGCGTCGGCGACCAGTTCGGTGACCTCCTCGTCGGTGAGCAGGAGCTCGTCCGGGACGGCGGTGTCGAGCAGGTGCCGCAGCGGTGGCCAGACTCCGGCGGCGCGGCGGATCGCCAGCGTGGTGTCGAGCCGGGCCCGGGGCCCGAACCCGGCGACCTCGCCCTGCCACAGCGCGGCGGCGTCGACCACCAGCGCCGGGTCGACGAGGCTGTGCACCTGCACCACCGCCCGTAGCCCGGGCCGGGTGAAGTCGCCGCCGACCGGCTCCAGCCGCACCGAGACGCGTACTCCGGAGTCGAGACCGGCGCGGACCTCCTCCGCCCAGCCGCGCAGCTGGGGTACCGGCTGCGGCGCCGTCGCGGCGAACGCGTCGGTGCCGGCGGCGTGCCGGGCGGCGGGGGACCGGGGCAGGGTGTCGGCGACCGCGTCGAGGAACCCGCGTAGCAGGCCGGCCGCGTCCGGCAGGACCGGACCGTCCGGTGTCGTCTCGTCCGGTGTCGCCTCGCCAGCCGGGGCCGGATTCGCCCGGGCCCGGGCCGGCATCGCCGCCGCGAGTTCCCGGATCCGGCCCGCGTCGGCCGCGTCCAGCGCCGCGACCGTCCAGGCGTCGAAACCGGCCGGTGACACCGTCGGCAGAATCCGGCGCCGGGCCACCAGGTGCAGGGCCAGCACTGTCGCCGCCGCCCAGTACGCCAGCGCCGGATCGGCCGGCGCCGGGTCGGCCAGCAGCAGCGGCAGCGCGTCGCCGACCGGCAGCCGGCGCGCCGGCACCATCCGGGCCCGCACTCCGGCCCCGTCCGGCACGGCGACCGTCAGCTCACCGCCCCGGCCCGGGCCGTCGTCCGGCAGCGGACCGCCGTCCGGCCGCCAGAACGCCAGTACACCGGCGCGGGGCGGATCGGCCGGCTCGAACACCACCGCACAGCCCGCCGGCCACCGGTCGTCCGGGCCGGCGAGACGCTCGTCCCGGGACCGCTGGGTGCCGGACGCGCTCCCGGCTTCCGACGTCGCGTTCGGCCGCATCTCCGGTCCTGCCCCCTTGTCCGCCAGCCGCCCCGACCCGGAATTCCCGCCCGGCGGGGCGCCTCCCGCTCACCGGCCCGGCCATTATACCGTATGACGTACGGGAAACCCGTCGGACCGCGTCCGCCCGCAACCCGGACCAGCCGGCCACGCCGCCGCCGAGCGTGCCGGGGCGCCCGGGCGGGTAACGAACCGATAAGGTTCCGGTCATGACGATGCGGCCCATCCGGATCATCGGGGACCCCGTGCTCCGCACCCCGTCCGAACCGGTCACCAGCTTCGACGCCGAACTACGCGACCTGGTCACCGACCTGATGGACACCCTCCTCGGCGCACCCGGCCGAGCCGGAGTCGCCGCACCGCAGATCGGGATCAGCGCCCAGGTCTTCGTCTACGACGCCGACGGGCACCGCGGCCACCTGGTCAACCCCACCCTCGAACTCTCCACCGAAGCGCAGGACGACGACGAGGGCTGCCTCTCCGTCCCCGGCCTCTACTTCCCGACCCCGCGCGCCATGCACGCCACCGCACACGGCTTCGACCAGTACGGCGAACCCGTCACCATCACCGGCAGCGGCTTCCTCGCCCGCGCCCTCCAGCACGAGACCGACCACCTCGCCGGCCGCCTCTACGTCGACACCCTGCGCGGCGACACCCGACGCCGCGCCCTCCGGGAAATCCGCGCCGGACGGTTCGCCACCCCCGACCGGTGACCGTCAGCGGCCCCGCCGCCGCCGCAACCAGATACCGGCCGCGCCCAGCCCCACGAACACCAGCGCGGAACAACACAGCGCTTTGAAGATCACGCCGAAACTGTCGCACATCCCGCCGTAAGGTGTGCAGGTGCGCCTGGCAACCTTCAACGTGCTGCATGGCCGATCCCCACACGACGGCCTCGTCGACGAGACCCGGCTCGCCGCCGCGGTCGCCACCCTCGACGCCGACGTCCTGGCCCTGCAAGAGGTCGACCGCGACCAGTCCCGCAGCAACCACCTCGACCTCACCGCCATCGCCGCGAGCGCGATGAACGCCCCCGAACACCGGTTCGCCGCCGCCATCGTCGGCACCCCCGGCGAACGGCTCCGGCCACTGACCCACGACGACGACGGCCACGGCGAACCCCTCTACGGCATCGGGCTGATCAGCCGCTACCCGGTCCGCTCCTGGCAGGTCACCCGCCTCGCCCCGATACCCGTACGCTCCCCGGTGATCGACCCCGGCCCACGCGGCCGCGTCATCCTGCTCCGCGACGAACCCCGAGTCGTCCTCACCGCCATCCTCGACACCCCGTACGGGCCGATCACCGTCGGCGCCACCCACCTGTCCTTCGTACCCGGCTGGAACATCCGACAACTGCGCCAGGCCGTCCGCGCCCTGCGTACCCTGCCCCCGCCCCGGATCCTGCTCGGCGACCTCAACCTGCCCGCCGGACTCGCCACCCTCGCCTCCGGCTGGCGCTCCCTGGCCCGCCGCCCCACCTACCCGGCCAAGCAACCCCGGGTCCAGCTCGACCACATCCTCGCCGACCCGCGCGGCGGGCACCCGCTGCCCGCGGTCACCGCCGTCGACGCCCCGATCACCACCATCTCCGACCACCGACCGCTCGTCGTCGACCTCGCCTGACCCCCAACCGGGCCGGCCATCCGGTCGACCCATCTCCCGACCCGAGCCGGACCAGCACGGAAGCCGGTGGATACCGCCCCGGCGGCACGACGCCGAGAGCACGTACGACCCGGGTGGTACGCCCACCGGCAACCCCGGCATGACGACCCGTGACCACGCCGGTACATACGCTGCCGGCAGGTACCCGTCGTGCGAGGGAAGGAATCCCCGATGTCCGTCCGTCACCTGCTTGCCGCCGCCACCGCCGCCCTGCTCGGAGGGCTCTGGCTCGCCGCACCGGCGGCCGCGCACGTCGCCGGCCAGCCCGCCGCCGCCACCGTCTACACCATGAGTTCCGGGCGGATCGGGTCCATCGTGGCCGGACTGCTGGGGCTGGCCGGCGTCGTCGTCGGCGGGCTGGCCCGGGCCCGCGCCGCCGGTCGCACCGGCGCCGGGCGCCGCGGGGCCATCGTCGCCGTGGCGCTCGGACTGGTCGGCGTGGCCATCGGCGGGGTCGTGGCGGCCACCTCCGACGGGAGCATCGGCACCGGCAACGGGCTCGGCGGGGCCATCGTCGCCGTGGCGCTCGGACTGGTCGGCACCGCCCTCGGCGGGCTGGCGCTGACCCGCTCCCGCCGCACCGGCTGACCTGCGAGACCCACTGACCCGGCCGCCGTGCCGGGTCAGTACCGTGCACCGGCCCCCCATTCACCCGTGCCCGCTCGGTCCAGGCGGCGGCGTACCCCGGGGCTGCGGTCAGGAGCGGGCGAGCCAGCCAGGGATGCTCAGCCCGGACTCGTACGCGAGGATCACCAACTGCGCCCGGTCCCGGACCTGGGTCTTGGTCATGATCCGACTGACGTGCGTCTTCGCGGTCGCCGGGCTCAGCACCAGCCGCGCCGCGATCTCGTCATTGGACAAGCCGGCGGCGACCAGCACCATCACCTCCCGCTCCCGCTCGGTCAGCGCACGCAGCCGCGGCCCCGGATCCGGATGCCTGACCCGGGCGGCGAACTCGGAGATCAACCGGCGGGTGATCGACGGCGCGATCAGCGCGTCACCCCGAGCCACCACCCGCACCCCGTGGATCAACTCCGCCGGCTCGGTGTCCTTTACCAGAAAACCGCTCGCACCGGCCCGCAACGCGCCGTAGACGTAATCGTCCAGGTCGAACGTGGTCAGGATGATCACCCGGACATCGGAACCGGCGACGATCTCCCGAGTCGCCGCCAGCCCGTCCAGCCCGGGCATCCGGATATCCATCAGGGCGACATCCGGCCGCAACTGCCGGGCGAGCCGCACCGCCTCGGCACCGTCGGCGGCCTCGCCGACCACCTCGACACCGTCCTCGCCGTCCAAGATGGACCGGAAACCGGCGCGTACCAGAGTCTGGTCGTCGGCGAGCAGCAACCGGATCACGCCGCAGCCCCCGGACCCGAACCCAGCCCGGGCGGCCCCGCCGGCACCGGACCGGGCCGCAACGGCAGGCGGGCGCACACCCGGAAGCCGCCGCCCGGCCCAGGGCCGGTGGTCAGCGACCCGCCCAGCGCCCGAGCCCGCTCACCCATGCCCAGGATCCCGTTACCGGGCACCCCCGGCCCACCGGTGCCGTCGTCCTCGACCTCCACCAGCACCCCGTCGCGGTCGGACCGCACCCGGACCACCGCGGCGGTCGCGCCCGCGTGCCGGGTCACGTTGGTGAGCGCCTCCTGCACGATCCGGTACGCCGCCAGGTCGACCTCCGGCGGCAGCGGCCGGACCGCGGCCAGCTCCGTACGGACCGCCAACCCGGACTGCCCGGCCGTCAGCACCAGATCGCCGAGACGGTCCAGACCGGGCACGGACGGCACCCCGCCCTCCTGCCGCAGAATGCCCAGCGCCGTACGCAACTCACCCAGCATCTCCTTGCTCGTCTGCTTGATCGCGGTGAGCGCCTCGGTGGACCGGGCGGGATCCGGACGGTGCAGCGCCGCACTTGCCTGCACGTTGATCAGCGAAAGGTGGTGGCCGAGCACGTCGTGCAACTCCCGGGCGATACGCAACCGCTCCTCGGTGGCCCGACGCCGGGCCTCCTCCTCCTTGCCCTGCTCCGCGGCGAGCACCCGGGCCCGCGCCTCCGCCACATAGGCCCGGCGGTTACGGGTCACCCCGACGATGACCGCGACCAGCCAACCGGCGTGCAGCAGCGTCGCCCCGTTCCCACCGCCGGCCGACCGGTGGTAACTGTCCGCCACGGCGAAAGCGACCACCGAGGCGAGACCGAGCCCGATCGCAACCGCCAGATGCCCCTCGTCGACGACGGTGTAGAGCGCCACGACGAACACCACCATGATCGGACCGGGCCGCTGCAACAACTCCCCGTACGCACCGACCGCGAACAGCGCCACCACGGCCACCGGCACCGGATAGCGGCGGCGGACGTACAACGCACCGGAAGAGGCCAGCACCGCCAGCAGCGCCAGCCAGTCGACGGCGGTGTCGACGCCGGCCGACTGCACCACCAGACCGACGACACCGACCAGGGCGACCACCAGCAGCAGGGCCGCGTCCGCCACCCGGCCGTGCCATCGCCACCTCGGCATGCGCCGAAGCCTAACCCCCCGCGACCAGGCCCCAGCAGGCCCGCCCCGCCGGCCAGCCGGCGACACCCCCACCCGCACGCCGGGCCGGCCGCACGCCCCGACGCCGTCGGACCCGGACATACCGAGCCGGCCGAAGATCTCCCACACCCCCGGACCGGCGACACCCCCGCCCCGCCAGCAGCACGGCGGGAAGTAGCATCCGCACGCGGCGCGCCCACCCCGCCGCGCCCGCCGCACCCGGAGGTGACATCGGTGGACCAGCCGGTCCGGCTCGCCATAGACCTCGGCACCACCCACACCGTCGCCGTGGTCCGCCGCGACCACGACCAACCGGCCCGGGCCCTCATCTTCGACGGCACCCCGCTACTCGCCTCCGCCGGCCACCTCACCCCCGACGGCACCGTGCACACCGGACGCGACGCCGTCCGGCTCGGCGGCAGCGACCCACAACGCTACGAACCACACCCGAAACGCCGGATCGACGACGGCACCCTGCTGCTCGGCACCGACGAGGTACCCGTCGAACGACTCCTCACCGCCACCCTGCGCCGGGTCGCCGACGAAGCCCGTACCGCCGGAGTCGACCCCACCGGCGCCACCGTCCTCACCTGTCCCGCCGACTGGGGCCAACCCCGCCGCACCCTGCTGCGCGCCGCCGCCGCCGACGCCGGCCTCGGCGCCGTCCGACTCCTCGACGAACCCGTCGCCGCCGCCACCTACTGCGCCCAGATCCTCCACCAGCAGATCCCCGTCGGCGGCAGCATCGGCATCTTCGACTTCGGCGGCGGCACCCTCGACGTCGCCGTCGTCCGCCGCGACCCCACCGGCCTGCGCGTCCTCGCCACCGGCGGCCTCGACGACCTCGGCGGCCTCGACATCGACGACGCCCTCGTCGCCCACCTCGGCCAGCTCGTCGAACTCCGCGACCCCGAACAGTGGCGACGCCTACGCCACCCCGAAACCCCCGCCGAACGCCGCGACCGGCAGGCATTCTGGACCGAGGTCCGCGCCGCCAAGGAGATGCTCTCCCGCACCGCCAGCGCCCCCGTCCAGGTGCCCGGCCGCGACGACCCGCTGCACCTCACCCGCGACGAACTCGACCGGATCGCCGGACCACTCGTCGCCCGCGCCGTCGACGAGACCCGCCGCACCCTCGACCGGGCCGGCATCGAAGCCCGACACCTCAACAGCCTGCTGCTCGTCGGCGGATCCAGCCGGCTGCCCCTGGTCGCCAGCCGCCTGCACGCCCGGCTCGGCATCGCCCCCACCGTCCCCGAACAACCCGAACTCCCCGTCGCGTACGGGGCCGTCCACCACACCGGACCCGAACCACGACAGCCGGCCACCCCGCCCGCATACCCGACCAGCGACCCGCCGGCCGGCGCCGCCGTCCCACCGCGACCCGTTCCGCCACCGCCACCCACGGCGCCACCCGTGCCGGCCGCGGAGCGACTCCGACAGCCACCCCGACCGGCCACCCCCCGGCCCGTACCCCCGGCCGACCCGCGCCGCCGACGGATCCGCCGCCTCCTGGTCACCACCACCGCGTTCCTCGCCGTCGCCGGCTGCGTCAGCACCGTCGTCGTCGGCGGCGAATGGCTGACCAACCAGATCACCGGCCTCGGCACCGGCTCCACACCCGCCGGAACCCTCGACCAGGTCAACGCATACACCGGCACCCGCCGGGGTGCCGCCGCCGTCACCGTACGCGGCACCGAGGTGATCTCCGCCGTCGCCGGCAACCGCAGCACCGAAGTCGTGGCCCTGACAGCCTCCGACGGCCCACCCCGGTGGACGACGACCCTGCCGATCGAACCCACCGACCTGCGACTCACCGCCGTCGAAGACCTGATCATCGTCGACGGCGAGGACTCCGTCACCAACGGCGGCGAGAACGTCCGCGCCGTACTCTCCGGCAAGGACGGCAAAGTGCTCTGGCAACGTGTCTGGCCCGACCGCGTCGACGTCGCCTACTACGGCACCGACGCCGTCGTCGAGACCCTCGGCGGCTCCGACGACGTCGCGATCAGCCGCATCAACCTGCGCACCGGCCGACAGGTGTGGAGCAAGGCCGGCGAACCCGACCTGCTCACCTCCGACGAACACCGGGCCGAACCGGTACGGCAGTGGACCACACCCGGCACACCCGCGCCCGGCGCCCTGCCCGCCGTCGCCGGCATCCTCAACGACGCACCCGGCGGCAGCACCACCATCGTCGAACTCGACTCCGCCAACGACCGCGGCTACGTACTCGACGCCAAGACCGGAAGAGTCCGGGGAAGCGGCAAACTACCACTCGAACCCGACCTCTGGACCGCCCACGACAACGCCGTGATCGGCAAGACCACCGGCGACGACCACGACCTCGCCGCCTACGCCGTACCCAATCTCAAGCTCAGATGGAAGGTGCCGCTCGCCGCCGGCGACCGCGTCGAACGGATCAAAGCCTGCGCGCCGAAGCTCGTCTGCGTCGCCATCACCAATGGCACCGACCACCGGGTCACCGCCCTCGACACCGGCGCCGGCGAACAGCGCTGGAGCGCCACCGTCGAGCACTCCGACCAGAACTGGTACGCCCACGGCGACATGCTGGTCATTGGACGCGACGCCTTCGACACGATCAGCGACCCCCGACTCGTCAACGGCACCAGCGGCGCCGCACAGAAACGAGAATTTCCCGAGTCCGCCAGCCTCGAGGCCACCGCCGACGGCCGACTGCTGCTCGGCACCGTCGGCGGCTCACCACCGCGCTGGCACCTGCAGGTCGAGGCCACCACCGTCGGGCAGGGCACCAACCGGTTCGCCGTCGGCGACAAGAGACCCGAACGGGTGGCGATCGACGAGCACCTGGTCGGAGTCGTCACCGCCGACCGCCGGACCCTCGTCCTCAAGGTCTCCGGCCTGCCCACCGCCGCACCCCGCTAACCGGAACCGCCCACGCCCGACCACTGCGACAACAGCGTGCCCAGCGAACGGTTGGTCCGGTTCGCCCGCACCGCCGCCCGCTCCTGCTCGGCGGTCACCTCGATGTAACTCTGACTCGTCGCCAGGCTCGCGTGCCCCAGCAGCCGCATGATCTCCGGCGCGCTCGCCCCGTCCTCGGCCAACCGGGTCGCGAAGGTGTGCCGCAGCGCGTGCAGCCGCGCTCCCGGCGGCACCCGGTCGGTGATCCCCGCCCGCCGGTAACAGGACTCCACCAGATACTGCAGGCCACCCCGGCGCAGCGGCGCGCCCTGCCGGTCGACCAGCAGCGCCGAGTCCGGCCCGACCGTACGGGAGCCGAACCGGCGGCGTCGACTCTCCAGATAGTCCACGATCACCCGGTCGAGCTCCGGCTCCACCGGAATCAACCGGGACCGGCTGCCCTTGCCGGTCACCTCGACCCGACGCTCGCCGTCCCGGCCGACCAGCGAACCCGCCCGCAGCGCCAGCAACTCGGCCAGGCGCAGCCCCGCACAGAGCGCCAGGGCCAGCACCGCGAGGTCCCGCTCCGGCCACGGATCACGCTGCCGCTGGTCCGGCCGGACGACCCCGGCCAGCAACTGCTCCGGCGTACGCTCGCCGCGCAGCGGCTTCGGCGGGGCGGGGGGCACTCGGGGCTTGTCCACGGCGGGCATCGGATTGCCGGTCACCACCTGCTCGGCGACCAGGAAGTCGAAGAAGCCGTTCCAGGTGGACCAGGCCCGGTAGATCGAGGCGGCGGCCCGGGGAGCGGCGAACCGGGCGAAGGCCGCTCGCAGCGACCGCGCGGTCAGGGCACGGATCGGCAAGGCCGCCAGGGGGAGGGGAGTGGTGGGGTCGTCGGCGACCAACCGGGCGATTGCCAGCAGGTCCCGGCGGTACGCCGCCAGCGTGTGCGGGGAGGGCTTGCGGGTGGCGCGGGAGATCAGGAACTGCTCGACGAGGGGGAGTAGCAGAAAGTCCTCTTTGTCCTGCATAACGAATATTATGCATGATTTCCGACAATCCGGCCAGTTGGCGATCTTGGGAAGACGCGTCGTTCCCGAGCCGCTCGACTCGGCGCAGAGCTGGTCGGCGCGCAGAGCTGGGAGAGGAGGGGGACGAGGGGGCAGTGGATCCTGCTGCGGTCTCCGCCCAGACGGCGCCGAGACGTGGCCGCGGCTCTCGCTGGCGACGGGAGTACGTCGGCACTCGCGCCAGCGCCCGACCAGCCGCAACCCGGTCAACCTCGGGGTCAGATCGAGCTCGGCTGGCCGGGTTCGTGATCGGGTCGCGTACCGGGATGACGAGTCGTCGCCGGGCGGCCTCGCGTGCCACCGATTTCCCGGCCCTGCCGCCCCCGTGGAGGGGTCCGGGAGATCGCTAGTTGACATAATGCAGATTATCGACCTGGCGCCGAGCCGGGAGAAGTGGCCCTGCGGATCGCGCGTCACGCGTCGACGGCCGGTGCGGGAGTCCTCCGGGCCGGCGTCGCCGTAGTCGTCGACGCCGGCCCCATTCCAGAGATTGCGCCGCTCGTGAGCGTGTCCCCGCTCCGCTCGCGGTGTCCGCAGAGGGCTCTCGGTCAGCGGCCGACGTAGTCCGCGAGGTGCTGGCCGGTGAGGGTGGAGCGAGCGGCGACGAGATCGGCGGGTGTGCCCTCGAAGACGATCCGGCCGCCGTCGTGGCCGGCTCCGGGACCGAGGTCGATGATCCAGTCGGCGTGTGCCATGACCGCCTGGTGGTGCTCGACGACGATGACCGACTTGCCGGCGTCGACGAGCCGGTCGAGCAGGCCGAGCAGTTGCTCGACGTCGGCGAGGTGGAGGCCGGCGGTCGGCTCGTCGAGGACGTAGACGCCACCCTTGTCGGCCATGTGGGTGGCCAGCTTGAGCCGCTGCCGCTCCCCGCCGGAGAGCGTGGTGAGCGGCTGGCCGAGGCTGAGGTAGCCGAGTCCGACGTCGGCGAGCCGGTGCAGGATGGCGTGCGCGGCCGGGGTACGTGCCTCGCCGGTGCCGAAGAACTCCTCGGCCTCGGTCACCGACATCGCGAGTACCTCGCTGATGTCGCGGCCGCCGAGGTGGTATTCGAGTACCGATGCCTCGAACCGCTTTCCTTCGCACTCCTCGCAGGTGGTGGCGACGCCGGCCATCATGGCCAGGTCGGTGTAGATGACGCCGGCACCGTTGCAGTTGGGGCAGGCGCCTTCGGAGTTGGCGCTGAACAGCGCCGGCTTCACCCCGTTGGCCTTCGCGAACGCCTTGCGGATCGGGTCGAGCAGTCCGGTGTACGTCGCCGGGTTGCTCCGTCGCGAGCCGCGGATCGCGCCCTGGTCGATCGACACCACGCCCGCGCCGGCCGGGATCGACCCGTGTACGAGGGTGCTCTTGCCGGAGCCGGCGACGCCGGTGACGACGACCAGCACTCCGAGCGGGATGTCGACGTCGATGTCGCGCAGGTTGTTGGCGGTGGCGCCGCGGATCGGAAGCCGGCCGGTGGGCTTGCGCACCGTCTCCTTGAGGGCGGCGCGGTCGTCGAGATGGCGGCCGGTGATGGTGCCGCTGGCCCGTAGCCCCTCGACCGTGCCCTCGAAGCAGACGGTGCCGCCCGCCGTACCGGCGCCGGGGCCGAGATCGACGACGTGGTCGGCGATGGCGATGGTCTCCGGCTTGTGTTCCACCACGAGTACGGTGTTGCCCTTGTCGCGGAGCCGTAGCAGCAGGTTGTTCATCCGCTGGATGTCGTGCGGGTGCAGGCCGATGGTGGGCTCGTCGAAGACGTAGGTGACGTCGGTGAGCGAGGAGCCGAGGTGGCGGATCATCTTGGTGCGCTGCGCCTCGCCGCCGGACAGGGTGCCGGACGGGCGGTCGAGCGAGAGGTAGCCGAGCCCGATCTCCACGAACGAGTCGAGGGTCTGCCGTAGCGAGGCGAGCAGCGGCGCCACCGACGGTTCGTCGAGGTCGCGGACCCATTGGGCCAGGTCGCTGATCTGCATCGCGCACGCCTCGGCGATGTTGACCCCCTTGATCCGTGACGACCGGGCGGCCTCGCTGAGCCGGGTGCCGCTGCACTCGGGGCAGATGGTGAAGGTGACGGCGCGGTCCACGAACGCGCGGATGTGCGGCTGCATCCCCTCCCGGTCCTTGGAGAGGAACGACTTCTGGATTTTGGGGATCAGACCCTCGTAGGTGAGGTTGGCGCCTTCGACCTTCACCTTGGTCGGCTCCCGGTAGAGGAAGTCCTGCATTTCCCGCTTGGTGAACTCGCGGATTGGTTTGTGCGGGTCGAGGAAGCCCGACTCGGCGTAGGTGCGTACGGTCCACCAGCTGTCCGACTTCCAGCCGGGGATGGTGAAGGCGCCCTCGGCGATCGACTTGGAGTCGTCGTATAGCTGGGTGAGGTCGATGTCGGAGACCCTGCCCCGGCCTTCGCAGCGTGGACACATGCCGCCGGTGCGGGTGTAGGTCTGTTTCGTGGTCTTGCCGGCGACCGTGATCGCACCGCTCGCGCGGACCGAGGCGACGTTGAAGGAGAAGGCGCTGGGCGAGCCGATGTGCGGCTCCCCCAGCCGGCTGAAGAGGATCCGCAGCATGGCGTTGGCGTCGGTGGCGGTGCCGACGGTGGAGCGGGGGTCGCCGCCCATCCGCTCCTGGTCGACGATGATCGCGGTGGTCAGCCCGTCGAGTACGTCGACCTCGGGCCGGGCCAGTGTGGGCATGAAGCCCTGCACGAAGGCGCTGTACGTCTCGTTGATCATGCGCTGCGACTCTGCGGCGATCGTACTGAACACCAGTGAGCTCTTGCCGGAGCCGGAGACGCCGGTGAAGACCGTCAGCCGGCGCTTCGGGATCTCGACGCTGACGTCCTTGAGGTTGTTCTCCCGGGCACCGTGCACGCGGATCAGGTCGTGGCTGTCGGCGACGTGTGGCGCGGGCGGTGGGGTGTCCGTGCTGGTGGCCATGCTTCCGTTTCTTCCCTTCGTGGCGGGCCGCCGCACGGTCTCCGGCGGCGTCGCCTGACGCTTTCCGACCGGTTGGAGTCGTTTGTCTGGTTTCTCTGCTCCGTGGTCGCGACAACGGTACGCGGGTCCGCCCCGGTCGGTGGCATCGCCGGGGTACCGGCCCGACCGACGCTGTCCGGGTCAGCGGAGTTGGTTGATCCGGATCAGGTTGCCGGCGGGGTCGCGGAAGGCGCAGTCGCGGATCCCGTACGGCTGCTCGGTCGGCTCCTGGACGACGTCGGCGCCGCTGGCCTGGAGCCGGTCGAAGACGCCGTCGAGGTCGTCGGTGGCGAGGGTGATGGCGGTGTAGGTGCCCTTGGCGATCATTTCGAGGACGGTGCGCCGCTCGTCGTCGGTGATGCCGGGGTCGGCGGCCGGCGGGTGCAGGACGATGGACGTCTCGGGCTGTCTGACGGGGCCGACCGTGATCCAGCGCATCCCCTGGTATCCGACGTCGTTGCGGACCTCGAAGCCGAGGGTGTCGCGGTAGAAGGCCAGCGCGGCGTCCGGGTCGGTGTGCGGGAGGAAGGCCGCGTGAATGCTGATGTCCATGGCCATCACGCTAGATGCGGCTGCCCGACCTGCGCTTCTCGATTCCTGATCGGTCTGGTCACCTGTTTCGCGATGCACGGTGGCATCTCCCCGGTCGCTTGAGCCGTCCGGGCCCGGTAGGTGCTCGGCGGTACACCGACCAGTTCGGTGAACCGGGTGCTGAAGGTGCCCAGCGACTGGCAGCCGACCGCGAAACAGACTTCGGTGACGGTGAGGTCGCCGCGCCGCAGCAGTGCCATGGCGCGCTCGATGCGCCGGGTCATCAGATAGGCGTACGGCGACTCGCCGTAGGCGAGCCGGAACTGGCGGCTGAGGTGCCCGGCGGACATGTTCACGCCGCGGGCGAGCGCCTCGACGTCCAGCGGCTGGGCGTGCTCCCGGTCGATCCGGTCCCGGACCCGACGCAGCCGTACGAGGTCGCGAAGGTGCTGTGCCTCGGCGGGTGTGCTGCTCACCTGCGAAATCGTGCCATAAGGTGCCGACATTGCCCAGCGCGGCTGGCGTCCCACCAGGACGTCTTGCCGATACGGCCGTTCCGGCGCCGCCTGGAGGAGTCGGGACGGGGCTACATGCCGCCGGCGACCCGGAGTACCGCGCCGGTGGTGTAGGAGGCGGCGTCGCCGAGCAGCCAGACGATCGCGGCGGCGACCTCGTCGGCTCGGCCGGCGCGGCCGAGCGGTACCCGGCCGGCGGCCCGGCGGGCCCGGTCGGGTACCCCGGAGATGGTGTGGATCTCGGTGTCGATGATGCCGGGTGAGACGGCGTTGACCCGGATGCCTCGGGGGGCGAGTTCCTTGGCCAGTCCGACGGTGAGGGTGTCGGTGGCGGCTTTGACGGCGGCGTAGTGCACGTATTCGCCGGGGCTGCCGAGGGTGGCCGCCGCCGAGGAGACGTTGACGATCGCCCCGCCGGAGCCGAACCGGCGGGCGGCCTGCTGGGCGCAGAGGACGTAGCCGATGAGGTTGACGTCGACGACGCGGCGCAGGTCGGTGACGGTCAGGTCCTGGAACGGGCCGATCGGGCTGGTCACTCCGGCGTTGTTGACCAGGCCGGTGGGTTCGCCGAGCTTCCCGGCCTCGTCGAAGAGTCGTAGCACCTGGTCGGGGTCGGTGGTGTCGGCGCGGACGGCCAGGCCCTGGCGTCCGGCGGTGGCGATGTCGCGGAGTACGGCGTCGGCGGCTTCGGTGTCGCGGCGGTAGCAGAAGACGACGTCGTGTCCGGCGGTGGCGAGGTGTCGTACGGTCGCGGCGCCGATTCCTCGGCTGCCGCCGGTCACCACCGTCAGCGGCGTCATGGGCCTCTCCCCTCGGTTGTCGCCTCCCCCGGCTGCCGGGTCGGGGCCGGGGTGTGCCGGCGCGTGGCGGTGCGGTTGTCGCGGGTCCGGTAGCTGGCGATCCTGCCAGGTGTGGGCGCGGCGGAGGTGGCCGGGACCGGGCGGCGGTTTTGTTGATCTCGGACCGGTGTGTCCGTCTCGACGTTGTCGGGCCGGACTGGTAGTAAGTCATGAATCAAACAGGTGTACGGAAGAGGGATCCGATGGCTGCCGCGCGTACCGCCGAACAGGGCTTGTCCACCGAGGAGTTGCAGCAGATCAGGGACGCGTTGGCGGGTGGCCGCAAGCCGAAGGTGATGTTCACCGAGGCGGCGGGGCAGATCGCCGGTCAGCTCGGTCAGGTGGTGGAGTTGACCGATCCGGAGGTGTCCGAGGAGTGGGTGGTGGTCCGGTTCGGCCGGGACGAGTTGCCCTTCTCCCCCACCGATCTGGCTGTCGCGCCGAAGGGTGCGACCCGGCGGGCGGCGGTCAAGCCGGAGCCGGAGCCCGAGCCGGCCGCCGAACCAGAGTTCAAGATTGTCAGGGAGCCGGTTTCGGCTTCCCGCGAGGAGGCAGCAGTGACCGCAGTGGACACTCCCCCGGCCCGTCCGTCCGACGGCGAGGGCGAGGCGAAGCCGGCCCGTCGGGCGACGAAGGCGGTGAAGCCGAAGGGGCCGGCGGGGTTGACGGTCACCCTGACGTACGCGGAGGGCGAGTGGACGCTGGCGGCGACGCAGGGCACGAAGTCGCTGGCGAAGCCGTACGTGATCAAGCCGGCCGAGGCGTTGAAGATGGTGGCGCTGATCGATGTCCCCGGGGTGCACGAGGCGGTGGAGCAGATCATGGCGGTGGAGCGGCGGGAGGCCGAGCAGCAGGCGGAGAAGTTGCGGGCCGAGCTGGCGGAGATCGAGGCGCGGTTGGCGGAGCTGCGCGACGCGGGCTGAGCCGTCGGCGTGCAGCCTCGGCTGGCCGTGCTCGCGGCGCCGGCCGGGGCTGGCGGTCGGATCGGGGCGGCGGGTTGGCGTGGTTGGTCGCTGCGGGCCGGGCGGGTTGGTACGCTCGGCCCGGACCGTGACTGGCGTGCTGGGATGGGGTCAACCATCGGGAAGCGGTCCCGTCGAGTGACGTGTGCCGTGCGCCTGGGCCAATTTTTCCTGCCCAGGAGGTTTCCATGGCCAATCAGGTGTCCCCACTCGGCACGAGGTCCACGGAGTCGGTCGCGTTCGGTGCGGCGTTGGACGTGGTGCGTGCGGTCGAGCCCCGGATCGCCGACGCGATCGGGGCGGAGCTGGCCGACCAGCGCGAGTCGTTGAAGTTGATCGCCTCGGAGAACTACGCGTCCCCGGCGGTGCTGCTGGCGATGGGTAACTGGCTCAGCGACAAGTACGCGGAGGGCACGATCGGCCGCCGGTTCTACGCCGGCTGCCGCAACGTCGACACCGTGGAGTCGGTCGCGGCGGAGCATGCCCGGGAGTTGTTCGGAGCGGCGCACGCGTACGTGCAGCCGCATTCGGGGATCGACGCGAACCTGGTGGCGTTCTGGGCGGTGCTGGCCGACCGGGTGGAGTCACCGGCGTTGCGACGGGCCGGGGTCCGGCACGTGAACGAGTTGACCGACCAGGACTGGGCGGTGTTGCGGCGGGAGCTGGGTGACCAGCGGATGTTGGGCATGTCGTTGGATGCGGGCGGGCATCTGACGCACGGTTTCCGGCCGAACATCTCCGGCAAGATGTTCGACCAGCGTAGTTACGGCACCGATCCGGAGACCGGGCTGCTGGACTACGACGAGCTGCGCCGGGTCGCCCGGGAGTTCCGGCCGTTGATCCTGATGGCCGGCTATTCGGCGTACCCGCGGCGGGTGAACTTCCGGCTGATGCGGGAGATCGCCGACGAGGTCGGTGCGACGCTGCTGGTCGACATGGCGCACTTCGCCGGGCTGGTGGCCGGGAAGGTGTTCACCGGTGACTTCGATCCGGTCCCGTACGCGCATCTGGTGACCACGACGACGCACAAGTCGTTGCGGGGGCCGCGCGGCGGCATGGTGCTGTGCGGGCCGGAGCTGGCCGACCAGGTGGACCGGGGCTGCCCGATGGTGCTCGGCGGCCCGCTGCCGCATGTGATGGCCGGGAAGGCGGTCGCGTTGGCGGAGGCGCGGCGGCCGGAGTTCGCGGCCTACGCGGGCCGGGTGGTGGAGAACGCGGTGGCGCTGGCGGAGGGGTTGTTGCGGCGGGGAGCCGAGCTGGTGACCGGTGGTACGGACAATCATCTGCTGCTGGTGGACGTGTCGGGGTACGGGTTGACGGGGCGGCAGGCGGAGGCGGCGCTGTTGGATGCCGGCATCGTGACGAACCGGAACTCGGTGCCCCGGGACCCGAACGGCGCCTGGTACACCTCCGGGATCCGGGTCGGTACGCCGGCGTTGACGACCCGGGGGCTCGGGGTGGCCGAGATGGACGAGGTCGCCGGGTTGCTGCACACGGTGCTGTCGCAGACCCGGCCGGGGGTCGGGCCGGACGGCGCGCCGTCGAAGGCCCGGTACGTGTTGGATCGGGCGGTTGCCGAGCGGGTGGCGGGGCAGGCCGCGGATCTGCTGGCAGGTTATCCGCTGTATCCGGTGGTCGATCTCGGCTGATGGTGGTTGGTCCGGGCTGAGGGTGGTGGTGGCGGGGTCGGGTCGAGTTCGGTGGTGGTGGCGGTAACCCTCGCGGCTTCCCGCGGCGTCTGTGGAGGCGACGAGACCGGGAGGGTGGATGCGAGAGTCGCGTGGTGCGGAGTTCGACGACTTCGTCCGGACGCGGTCGGTGGCGCTGTTACGGGTCGCCTACCTGCTGACGGGTGATCGGCATGAGGCGGAGGACCTGCTCCAGGAGGTGTTGGAGCAGGTCTATCTGCGTTGGCGGCGGGTGCGGACGGTGCCGGAGGCGTACGCGCGGCGGGCGTTGGTGAACCGGGCGGCGAGCCGGTGGCGGCGGCGGGCCCGGCGGCCGGAGCGGGCGCTGGGTGATTTCGACCCGTCGACGCCGGACCGTACCGAGGATGTGCTGGTCCGGGAGTCGGTGGTCGCGGCGTTGCGGGCGTTGCCGCACCGGCAGCGGGCCGCGGTGGTGCTCCGTTTTCTGGAGGATCTGTCGGTCGCCGACGTCGCCGCCGCGCTGGACTGTTCCGAGGGTGCGGTGAAGAGCCACACCGCGCGGGGGTTGGCGCGGCTGCGGGCGGCGCTGGCCGGGACCGGTCTCGTCCTGTCTGTTTCCAACGGTTCCGGAGGTTCGTGATGACGATCGACGACGTGGATGTGCGGGGGGTCCTGCACCGGGCGACGGCGCACCTGAGCGAGCCGCCCGGCCTGCTCGACGACGTGCGCCGGGGTGGGCGGCGGCGGGTGGTGCGCAGGCGGGGGGTGCTGGCGGCCGGTCTGCTGGTGGTCGGGGCGGCGTCGACCGGCGGGGTGCTCCAATGGGGCGGTGGTGGCCGGGTCGAGGTCGCGGCGCCGCTGTTCGACCGGCCGTCCCGGGGTGATCTGGCGGGCAACGAGGTGTTCGTGCGGCGGCTGCTAGCGGTGTGGCGGCGCGCGATGGCGGATACCGAGACCGGGGTACGGGGTGCGCCGCACGTGGTGTGGGCGGGTAGCACTCCGGCGGGGCCGGCCGCGTTCGTGATGCAGCGCACCGCCGAGCATCCGGTGGTGTCGGAGCCGGGTGGGGCACGGCTGGCGGCGGTGGCCGCGTTTGTGGAGTCGGTCGGGGACCGGTTGCGGGTGATGACGGTGGAGCAGGTCGACGAGGACGGTATGGACGGCAACTCGCAGGCGGCGTTGCTCGGGGAGAACCGGGACGTGCTGGTGGTGCTGGATGTGGGGCGGCCGGTGGAGTTCTCCCGGGATCTGCGGTTCGCCGCCGATGGGAGGGTGTTGCGGACGTTCGTGCCGGTGCCGTTCCGGGACGGGGCGGCGGTGCTGGAGGTGCCGGCGCAGCGGGCGAAGATCACTCTTGCGTTCCGCCGGCTGGGTGGGCTGAGGGACCAGGTGTACCTCAGCAACGCCTCGGAGATCCTTTTCCCGGGGGGGCGGGACCGGCCTGCTCCCCCGGTGCGCGATCACGTGTTGCCGGGTGCGGAGAGGGTGTGGGGCAAGCCGTCGGAGTTGGTGCAGCGGTACGTCAACGAGCCGGACTCGCTCGCCGACTACTACGACCGGTGGGGCATGCACACCAGTGACGGCTCTCCGCTGCTGACGGTGTACGGGGTCACTCCGGACGGCCGGCTGTTGATGGTGACGACGGTGCAGTACGACGACTATCCGTCTCGGGTGGTCGCGCTGCTGGGGCCGGTCGCTGGGCCGTTGCGGCCGGTGACGAGCGCGGTGGCGGACTGGTCGGCGAGGTTGCCGGTGCGGCTGCGGTTGCCGGACGGGCAGGGCACGGTGGTGGCCGCCGAGGGGGCGGCGTTCGGTTACCGGGTCGACGGCGACGGTGGCTGGCGGGATGCGGGCCGGGACGCGGCTCTGCTGCCGGCGGCCGCGGTGGAGTTGCGGGTGACGCCGTCGAGCGGGTCGGCGCAGACGGTTCCGCTGCGTTGACGGTCCGCCGGGCCGGGTGCCGATCCCACCGGCACCCGGCCCGGCGGGGTTCATCCGGTCCGGGTGCCGGTGGTGGTGGTTTCGGCGCAGGCGAGGCGTTCACGTGCCTCGGCGAGGTCCTCGTCGGTCGGGTCGTCGTCCTGGGTCAGGTTCCGCCGCCAGTAGCCGGTGAAGTCGATCGACTGTTTCGGCAGGCCCCGGTCGTCGACGAGGTGCCGGCGCAGCGCGCGTACGGTGCCGGCCTCGCCGGCCAGCCAGGCGAAGACGGAGCCGGCCGGGAAGGTCGCGGCGCGTACGGCGTCGAGCAGCCGGCTGCCGTGTGCGGCCGGCGGGTCGCCGCGGTGCAGCCAGTGCAGGGTGAGGTCGGCCGGGGTGTCGAGCTGCTGCTCCTCGGCCGGGTCGGGGATCTCGACGAAGGCGTGCGCGCGGGTGCCGGCGGGGAGCGCCTCGACGATGGTGCCGATCGCCGGCAGCGCCGACTCGTCGCCGGCGAGCAGTATCCAGTCGGTGCCACCGATCGGGACGGGGCGGGCGAAGACCGCGGACGGGCCGAACATGCCGAGGGTGTCGCCGGGGGTGGCGGATTCGGCCCATCGGGTGGCGGGGCCGGCGTGCTCGTGCAGGACGAAGTCGATGTCGATCAGGTTGCCGTGCGGGTGGTGTGCCCGGATGGTGTAGCTGCGGGTCCAGGGGCGGGCGGGTTCGGGGATGTCGGCGAAGCCGGCGTACCAGCGCCAGAGGTCGGGGTCGGGTTCGGGCAGCCGGGGGCGGCGCTGCCCGGGTCTGGGGAAGTAGAGCTTCACCTGTTGGTCGGGTCCGTCGAGGTGGAGGTCGGCGAGGTCGTCGCCGGTGAAGGTGATCCGGGCCATCCGCGGCGTGATCCGGGCGACGTCGGCGACCCGGATGAACCGGATCGGGAGTTGTCCCATCGGGGTGCCTTTCGACGGTTACGAGTAGTCGGTGCCGTGACTGAGCCTTTCGCTTCAATTGTTTCATTGAAGTCCTTATTGAGACTTCGAGTGAACGGGTGCGGGCAGTGCCGGTGATGGGCGCGGAAAAGTCTCAACTCGCGGGTTACGTCGCGGCGGGTGGGTCACCGGGGGATGTTGGCGACCCCGATCCGCTTGCGGAACACCCAGTAGGTCCAGCCCTGGTAGGCGAGGACGACGGGGGCGAAGAAGGCGGCCACCCAGGTCATCACCTTCAGGGTGTAGGCGCTGGAGGCGGCATTGTCGATGGTGAGGGTGCCGGCCGGGTCGGCGGTGGACGGCAGCACGGTCGGGAACAGCGCGGCGAACAGGGCGGCGACGGTCAGCCCGATCGCGGCGGCGGTGCCGACGAAGGCCCAGCCCTCCCGGCGTACCCGGGTGGCGGCCAGCGCCCCGACCAGGGCGAGCGCGGCTGCCACGGCGAGCCCGACGGCGGCCGGGGTCTGCCGGATGGTCAGGCCGACGGCCAGGAACGCGGCCGTGACCAGGGCGGTGGCCGTGGCCGCCCGGGCGGCGAGCCGGCCGGCCCGGACCCGGATCTCACCGGTGGTCTTGAGCGCGAGGAAGACGGCGCCGTGCGTGACGAACAGCGCCGTCGTGGTCACCCCGCCGAGCAGCGCGTACGGGTTGAGCAGGTCGAGCAGTCCGCCGGTGTAGTCGTGCCGCGCGTCCAGTGGTACGCCGCGCAGCAGGTTGCCGAGGACGACCCCCCACAGCGCGGCGGGGATCAGCGAGCCGAGGAAGATGGCGAGGTCCCAGCGGGCCTTCCAGGCTGCCTCCGGGCGCTTGTGCCGGTACTCGAAGGCGACGCCTCGGAAGATCAGGGCGAGCAGCACGAGCAGCAGTGGCAGGTAGAAGCCGGAGAAGAGGCTGGCGTACCAGCCGGGGAAGGCGGCGAAGAGGCCGCCGGCGGCGGTGATCAGCCAGACCTCGTTGCCGTCCCAGACCGGCCCGATGGTGTTGATCAGCACCCGGCGTTCCCGGTCGTCGCGGCCGAGCACGGGCAGCAGGATGCCGACGCCGAAGTCGAAGCCCTCCAGGATGAAGTAGCCGGTGAAGAGCACGGCGATGAGCAGGAACCAGAAGGTGGGCAGGTCCATCGTGGACTCCGGTCGGGTCGGTCGTGGGCGGGCTGCGGGTGCGGCGGGGTGGCGCCGCCGGGTCAGTAGGCGAAGGCGAGGGGGCGGTTCTCGTCGTCGGTGTCGGGTTCGGGCGCGGCGGGCGGTGCGGTGTCCGGCAGGCCGGCGCGGGCGTACCGGATCAGCAGCCGGACCTCGACGACGGCGAGGGTGGCGTAGACCAGGGTGAAGGCGGTGAACGAGGTGAGGACCTCGGCCAGCGAGACGCTGCGGGAGACGCCGTCGCGGGTGAGCATCTCGCCGAAGACGACCCATGGCTGCCGGCCCATCTCGGTGAAGATCCAGCCGAAGCAGTTCGCGGCGAGCGGCAGGACCGGCATGACCAGGCCGGCCCGGACCAGCCAGCGGGAGTTCGGGGTACGGCCGCGGCGCTGCGCCCAGAGCACCCACGCGGCGATCGCGGCGGCGGCCAACCCGAAGCCGATCATGAATCGGAAGCTCCAGTAGGTGACCGGGATGACCGGGGTGTAGCTGCCGGGGCCGTACTGGGCGACGTACTGGGCCTGGAGGTCGTTGATTCCCCGGACCTGCCCGTTCGGGTCGCCGGTGCCGAGCACGGAGAGCAGGTACGGGATCTTGATGGCGAAGAGTTCCCGGCTGCCGTCCAGGCTGCCGACGGTGAGTACGGAGAACGAGGCGGGCTGCTCGGTGGTGTAGAGCGCCTCGGCGGCGGCCATCTTCATCGGCTGCACCTGCGTCATGATCTTGCCTTGCAGGTCGCCGGTGATCACGACGGCGACCGCGGCGGCGAGGGTGACCCAGGCGCCGAACCGGGCGGCGAACCGGAACGCTGCCCGGTCCTCCCCCGCCGCCGGGCTCTGCCGCTCGGCGGCCTGCTTGCCGGCCTTGCCGGTCGGGCGGCGCAGGTGCCAGAGGGCGATCGAGACCATCAGTGCTCCGGCGACCAGGAAGCAGCCGGCGAGGGTGTGCGGGAAGGTGACCAGGGTGACCTTGTTGGTGAGTACGGCGACGATGTCGGTGAGTTCGGCCCGGCCGGTGTCGGGGTTGATCCGGTAGCCGACCGGGTTCTGCATCCAGGAGTTCGCGGCCAGGATGAAGTACGCGCTCAGCGTCGAGCCGAGCGCGGCGGCCCAGATGGTGGCCAGGTGGATCCGGCGGGGCAGCCGGTCCCAGCCGAAGATCCACAGGCCGAGGAAGGTGGATTCGAGGAAGAACGCGAGCAGCGCCTCGATCGCCAGCGGGGCACCGAAGACGTCGCCGACGAAGCGGGAGTAGTCGCTCCAGTTCATCCCGAACTGGAACTCCTGCACGATGCCGGTGACCACACCCATGGCAAAGTTGATCAGGAAGAGCTTGCCGTAGAACTTGGTCAACCGCAGGTAGCGCAGCTCCCCGGTGCGGTGCCAGCGGGTCTGCAGGATCGCCACGAGCACCGACAGCCCGATGGTCAGCGGTACGAAGAGGAAGTGGTAGACGGTGGTGACACCGAACTGCCACCGGGCGACGTCGAGCGCGTCCACGGCAAACCCCCAGGTATGTACTACCGGACGTAGTAAATACTACCTGTCGTCGTAGACGGTGCCGCTGGGAGGTCGATCACGTCTGCCGGTCACCGTCGCGGTCCTGCTCGGCTGCCCGGCGCTTCCGACGCCACGCCGGGGCACCGGGCCCGGGGCAGCCGGCGGCGGTGCACCGCGTCCCGGCCGGCGCGACACCCCCTGCCCCGGGCCTCCCGGACGGCCGGCGCGTGCGACGATCGACCGCCTGATGGAGACCACCACCGCCGCGCCCTGGCGCGCCCCCCGCTTCTGGCTCTTCCTCCAGGTCCTCGCCCGGGGCGTGGTCGGGCTGCTCGCCCGGCTGCGGGTCACCGGCGACGTGCCCGACGAGCTGCGGCACGGCCCGCTGATCCTGGCCGCCAACCACCTCAACCCGTTCGACCCGGTGGTGCTGACCGCCGCCTGCCGGGTACGCCGGATCGCGCCCCGGATCATGGCCACCGGCGGGGTCTTCCGGGCCCCGATCGTCGGCTCCGCGATGCGGGCCAGCGGACACATCCGGGTCGACCGGCGTACCCCGACCGTCGGACTCGCCCTGGAGCACGCGGCGGCGGCCGTCGCCCAGGGCTCGGTGGTGCTGGTCTATCCGGAGGGGCGGATGGGGCTCGACCCCGGCATGTGGCCCGAGCGGGGCAAGACCGGCACCGCCCGGCTCGCCTTCGCCAGTGGCGCCACGGTGGTGCCGGTCGCCCAGTGGGGCGCGCACGAGGTGCTGCCGTACGCCGCACCGGCCGGCATGCTCCGGGCGGTTGGCCGGGCGATGCTTCGCCGGCCGGTGATCCGGGTGCACTTCGGTCGGCCCGTCGACCTGACCGGGATCGACCCGATCAGCCCCGGCGCCGCCGCCCGGGCCACCGACGCGATCATCGAGGCGCTCACCGTCGCCCTGGCGCCGCTGCGTCACGACGAACCCGATCGGCCCCGGTACGTCGACCCGACCCGGCCCACCGAAACCCGGCGCCAGCACCGCCGTCCCCGCCTCGACGACGCGGCCGGCGGCTGAGCCGGGCACGGTGTTCCCGGCGGCGGGAGCAGCGTGCCCGGGTTCGGTGCGCGCGGCTCACCGCAGGGTCGGCACGTCGCCGCCGGGCAGCCAGTCCACGGTGGCACCGGGCAGTCCCGCCGTCCAGGGCGCGACCTCCTCGGCGAGCCGGACCGGAGCCGGCGGCGTCGGACCGAGGCCGATCGCGTACCGGATCCGCTCCGGGGTCCGCTCGAACGGGCGCGGCCAGGCGTGCGGCTCCGCTGCCCCGGCCCGCTCCACGGCGGCGAGCAGGGCCCGGACCCGGCCCCGGACCCGGCCGAGCGTCACGCTGAACGCCTCGCCCCGTACCGCCCGTACGGTCAGCACCGCCCAGGCGGCGTGCCGGCGGTGCAGCGGTGGCGGCGACGACAACTCGGGAGGCGGCTCCGGGGCGGCTCCCGCCGCGTCGAGGAGTTCCCACCCGGCGTAGAGCTCCCGGGTCAGCAGGTCCCGACCGGCGGCGGACACCTGCCCCGAGCAGGACCGGACCGGTGCACTGGGCGTCAGGATCCGCACCGGTGGCTCGTCGGCGCCGGAGTCGACGGGGGCCGGCCAGCCGTCCGGTCCGGCGGGGCCGGCCGGCGACGGGTGCAGGGCGACCGGCTCGCGCCAGTCCCAGGCCGCCCAGTCGGCGAAGAACCGCCGCAACAGCGGGACCGGGGAAAGATCGTCGGCCTGGCGTACCGTGCGGGCCGCCAGGACCGTCCAGGCCAGCCCGGGCAGCCCGCCGAACGGCGCCGAGTCGAGTCCACGTACCCGCGCCCACGCCTTCACCTGCCGGGCCAGCCCGACGAACGCCGACCGGTGCCCGCGTACCGCCGCGAGCAGTTCCTCGGCGTCGCTGACCGCACTCAGCGCGACCGCCGCCGCCGTGTCCAGCGCGGCCCGGCGGGGCACCGCCGCCGTCGCCGGCACGTCCCCGGTGGCGACCACCACCAGGTCGACGTCCCGGTCGTCGACGCGCAGCCGCAGGCCCGGCACCCGGGCGCCGCGCACCTGGCGCAGCCCGGTCGCGGCCGGCAGCGCGGCCCGCACCCGGGCCTCGACCGCCGACAGCTCGACCGCGCCCGGCAGCGCCAGCACCAGGTCCAGATCGGCGCCGGGCAGGGCGCAGCCGAGCCGCCGCGATCCGACGACGTGCGGCACCGCCTCCGGCAGGACGTCCCGCAGCGCCGACACCACCCGCCGGGTCAGCGGGTCCGCAGCCGACTGCGCCGGTACGCCGGGGCTGGCCGGTGCGGCGCCGCGGTGCCCCGGCACCGGCGGCGGGTGCACGCTCTCCGGCTCCGGCTCGATCCCGACGGGTGCGGCCGGATCGCCGGGTACGCCGGCCAGGTCGGTCGAGCCGTGGACGACGACGTCCACGGTGACGCCGTAGTGGTCCGAGACGAACAGGCCGTCGACGGAGGCCGGGGCGGTGCCGAGCAGGGCGGCGGCCCCGGCGCGCAGTCCGGTGCCGCGCAGCAGTACCCGGTCGAGCCGGCCCGCCCGGCCGGACAGCGACGAGACGGCCGCCAACGGGTTGACCAGCGGGTCGAAGGTCGGTGTCCGGTCGGCGGGCCCGTGCAGCTCGGACCAGGCGTCCCGTACCTCGGGTAGGACGCCGGGGCCACATCCGTCGTCGTTGAAGTCGCCGACCAGCACCACCGGGCCGTCGATCCCGGCCAGCGCCTCGGCGAGCCGGGCCAGTTCGACCTGCCGTCGGGCCGCCCCGCCGTCGGCGTGGTCGCTGGTCAGGTGGGTACCGGCCACCACCAGCGGCCCGGCGGCGGACTCCACGGTGATCGCCGCGACCGCCTTGTGCGGGCCGAGCGGGTGCCGGCCGGCCTCCCGGACCGGCAGGCGGCTGAGCAGCAGCAGCCCGGTGTCGTCGACGTCCCGACCGGTCGGGTCGGTGTCCAGGGTGTAGCCGGCGCGGACCCATGGGGCGTTCAGCAGCAGGTGCAGCAGTTCGGCTTCGACCTCCTGGAGGGCGATCACGTCCGCGTCGGCGTGTTCGAGCGCGGCCAGCAGCAGCGGCCGGCGCCGGGCGGTGTCGATCCGGTCGCTGTCGTACCGGTCCCAGAGGGTGTTCCAGGTCAGCACCCGCAGCCGGGCCGGGCCGGGCAGCGGTACGCCGCCGGCCGGCGCGGGTGCGGCACGCCAGCCGGCGGCCGGCATCCCGGAACGGCCATCCGGTCCGGCCGACCACCGGAACGGCGTGCCGGCGGTGAAGGACGGTGCCCGGAGCAGCCGGGGCCGCCGGCTGCGGCCCGCCGGTGTCGAGTCGATCCGGTCCAGGCCGGTGGCCCGGTCCCAGACCACCTCGCCGTCCGCCTCGATGAACAGCACCCGGTGCCACGGGATGTCGCCGCCGGGGGTGAACGCGGGCAGCGGAATCCGTTTCGGGTCGGTGCCCCGGACGTTGACCCCGAGCACGAACCGGGCCGGGTCGAACCGCGGATCCCAGCGGATCCGGTGGTAGATCTCCTCGCTGGTCCGCATGCTCAACCCACCTCGCCGAACACCGGCGCACCGCCGGCCGGGTTCTCCGGCTCCTCGTCGGCGAGGCTGCCGGCGACGTCGCCGACCGTGCCGTCCGGCCCGACGTACCAGGTGCGGTGCGCCTCCCCCGGCAGCGGCGGGCGGAACCGGCGGAGCTGGCCGGCGAGCACCTCCGGCGGCACCCGATCCGCCCGGTCGGCGTTGCGTCGGGCCAGCACGTCGTCCGGGACCAGCAGCACCGCGTGCGTGGTCAGCGCGTCGCGGCGGCGGGCCACGGCGTGCACCAGGGACCGCTGCTGCCGGTTCAGCGCGGTCGCGTCCCAGACCACCGTCCCGCCGGCGGCCAGCAGGGCGTCGAGCCGGTCCAGGCCGGCTCGCAGCACCTCGGCGTTCGCCCGCTGGTCGGCGCGGGACCCCCGGGCCTGGCGCAGCTCGTCGAGGGAGACGATCCCGGCCACCCCCGGCAGGCGCCGCGCGAAGCCGCTCTTGCCGCTGCCGGCCGGCCCGACCGTCAGCACGAGCCGGGGAAAGCGCCCCGACCGCCACCGCCAGGTCGCCGCCGGCGCCTGCTCCGGCGTGCCGATCCGGCCGTCCGCGTACGCCTGGCGGGCCTCGGCCCAGCACCGGTCCGCCGCCTCCGGGTCGCACCCGCGCAGCGCCGTACGCAGCTCGGCCCGCAGCGGTCGCAGCGGCGCCTCGGCGAGCAGGCCGGCCTCGTCGGCGTGCAGTTCCGACCAGGCGACCTGCTCCCGCGCCTCGGCGCTGGCGGCGTCCTCGCGGCCGGTCAGCACCGCGGCGGCGACGGCGTGCAGGACGCCGACGTCGGCCGCGTCGGCGAGCCGGATCAGGCCGGCCCGGCGCGCCTCGTCGGGAAACGGCCGGTGCGGGCCGGTGTGCAGTTCCACCAGGTCGGCGACCCGGCGCGCCAGCGGCATGCCGAGCGGGGCGACCAGGCGGGCCGCCAGCCCCGGCCGGCGGGTCTGGGCGAAGAGGGCGGCCAGCACCCCGGCCAGGCGCGGGTCACCGCAGCGGCCCAGCAGGTCGAGTCGGGCCAGGACGTCGGCGACGACCTCCTCGGCCCGCTCGACCGTCCCGCCGGCACCGGTGGTGCCGTCGTCTCCGGTGTCGGCGCCGCCGAGGGTGGCGGCGAACAGCGCGGGTACGTCCGCCGGGCCGCCCGACCGCATCTGCCAGAGTGCGGCGTGCGGGCCGAGGCCGTTGGGCACCACCGGAGCCAGCATCCAGTGCGCGTCGGTGCGTACGTGGTCCCGGCGTACCCACTTCGCGACCCGGGCGGCGAACTCGGCGCGGGCAAAGCCGTCGACGGTCCGGACCACGTAACCCTCCTGCCGGGCCGGGTCGAGCCGCAGCGTACGCAGCGCCCGCTCGTCGAAGGTGCCCCGCCACAGCACCGGCGGGAGCGGCAGGCCGAGTCGCCGGGTGACCCGAACCGTCCGGTCCCAGTCCAGGCAGTGGTCACCGGCCCAGACCGAGAAGGCGTAGAACCAGCTCGCCAGATCCTGGTAGCCGATCGAGTGCCGGGCGTAGAGGTTCTCCCCACAGATCCGCCACCCGGCCGGCAACCCGGCGGCGATCCGGCCGTGCAGCGCCTTCAACCAGGCCCGGGACGGATGGTGCGCCGAGTCCAGCGAGCGGGCGTGCAGGCCGTCCCGGTAGAGGGTGGTGTTCTCGCCGTCGAGTTTCTCGGTCACCACCACCTCCCGGCCGCGCAGGCCGGACAGGTCCCCGACCCGCAGGTCGTCGGCGGCCACCCCGGGCGACCAGGGCAGGTGCGGGGTGCGAGGGTATGGCACCCGCATGATCCACCCCCGACCACAAGCAACCTGGTGATCGAAAACGGTACGCAGCGCGGCGATGCCCGGCCAGCCATTTAGGCATCGGCGAGCGGACAGCGAACCCCGCGCCGGTCACGTGGGGCCGGGACAGGTCAACCCGGCTCTCAGCGGCCCGTGTCGCTCACCGTTGCTGAGGGTGTCCGGTGCGGTGGGACCGGTGCTCGTACGGTGCCGAGGGAAACCGGCCGCCCATCCGGTGTCGAATCGTCGTTCCGGCACGCGGTACAGAATGTCCACAGCCGATAACCATCCCCGTACGTCTGGCAGTGGGCCAGGTAGTTTCCGGTGTATTCCCATGCTTCGCCGGCGAACCTGCACTCCGCGCAGTACCGGAACGACGACCTGTACTGCCATCCGCTCGGTAGATTTCCGTTGCATCCGGTTACGAGCGGCTCTGCCACGGTAGCCCGAGCCTGCTCCGCCGGTACCGGAGCCGGCCCGGCCAGCGCCGGGCCCGCGTTCACCGCCCCTGCGGCAGCAAACGCAACGGCCAAGGCCAGCGCGAAGACCGCTTTCTTGAGCAAAAATCCGAGTCCCTGTGTCATGCCGCGAAAGTTATCAACAGGCGACTTCTCGGCGGCTTCGACTGCTTCTGATATCTCTCTGAGACGACAGCCGTAGGCTGCCGGGTTCAGGGCGGCGATTCGAGTGACGACAATGCTGTGGGTGTGAGCCGCCCGTCGAACGAGCTTGGGGAGGCTTCGATGTTGCGATCGACCTTCGGCGCCGCTCGGATGGCGCTCGGGCTGGTCACCGCACTGACCCTGGCGCTGATCGCCGGCCAGCCGGCCGCCGCGGCGGGTACCACCACCTCGGCGGGCGGCTGGCAGCTGACGAACATCGGCCAGCGCATCTGCATCCCGGCCGGCGAGTCCTGGTGGACGTACTTCTGGATCACCATCGACGGAGAGTGGTCGACCCCCATCGAGGTCGGAGCCCGCAACCTGCCTGCCGGCACGACCACGAGCCTGCCGCATTCGCCGATCCCGCCCGGATCGAGCGACGGTCACACCGCGCTCAATCTGATCGCGATGACCCTGCCGCCGCTACCGTTCGGGGTGTACCGGCCGGTGCTGACGGCGTCGGACGGGCTGCAGACGCAGAGCGTCCCGGTCACGATCCAGGTCCAGGAGAGCTGGGGCTGCGCCTGAGTTTCAGCGGCCCGCCACCCGGGACCCGAAATCCGAACCCGGCGCCCGTCAGCCGGAGCGGCGCTGCCGCAGGTAGGCGAGGACGGCCTCCCGGGTGGTCCGCACCCCGAGCGCCTCGCGGGCCTGCGCGATCCGCCGGTTCGCGGTGCGCAGCGACAGGAACTCCGCCGCCGCGGCGGCGGCGATGGTCTCGCCGTCGGCGAGCCGCTCCAGCAGCGCCCGCTGCTCGGGGATCAGCCGGCTCACCACCGACTCGGTCTCGGACTCCGGCACCTCGTCCGGATCCCGGTGTACCGGCCCGAGCCGGCTCAGGTCATCGACGAGTGCCCGGCCAACCTCGCCGGCCGGGTCCACGATGGCCACCACCCCGGCGCCGCGGGCCGCGGCCAGCACCGCCAGCCGGACCGTGTCGGCGTCCGGTACCCGGCCGAACAGCACCAGTCGGGCGGCGGCCAGGTCCCAGCCGGGCTCGGCGACGGCGAACCCCTCCCGGGTCGACCACCCGTCCCGGGCCAGTCGGCGCAGCACCGTGGTCGCGTCGGTCGCCGACGGTACGACGTAGCGCGGCGGGTCGGTCACGCTGCACCTCCAGCACCAGTCACAGCGCCTCCAGGGCGAGGGCCGCGGCCTCGGTACGGGTGCGGGCGCCCAGCTTGCGCATCCCGGACCGGACGTGGGTCTCCACCGTCTCCGCGGATATACCCAGTTGACCGGCGATGCGTCGGGTCGGTTCGCCGGCCGCGACCAGCCGGAGCACCTCACGTTCCCGGTCGGTGAGGTCGCCGTCGGCGCGGGCACCCCGGACGTCGCGGCGTACCGCGTGCCGGCGCAGCGCCCGGCGGATCCGGCCGAGCAGTACGACCAGCCCGGCGCGTTCGGCGCGTTCCTCGGCGGTCAGCAGTACCGGGACGCTGCGGGCCGGGTCCGGTTCGTGCAGGCCGGCGGCGAGCAGGCAGCGCACCTCCTCGCGGACCGCCAGGTCCCGCCAGCCGTCGGCGGCCCGGGTGAAGCCGGCCGGGTCGCCGCCCGGGGTGTCCCAGGCGGCGAGGGTCTGCCACACCGGCGCCGGCTCCGGCGGAACTCCGGTCACCGCACCGTCGGGCAGCCCCGGACCGGGGCCGGCATCCGCGCCGTCGTACGCCGCCCAGCGGGCGGTGATCCGGCGCAGCCCGTCGATCAGCGGCGGGCCGCCGGAGGATGCTCCGCCGGCCCGGTCCGGCTGGCCGTCCAGCCAGGCCGCCTCCCGACTCACCCAGTCGAGCAGCGCGTCGGCGCCGGTGGAGCCGCCGGTGGTGGCCGCCAGCCGGGACCGGGCCGGGCCGAGCAGGCCGCCGTCCGCCTCGACCAGGCTGGCGGCGGCCACGGCGTAGCCCCGGGCCAGCCGGGGCAGGGTCCGGTCGGTCAGGTCGGCCGCCCGGCGCAGCGCCTCGTCGGGGTCGAGTACCGTGCCGGAGTCGAGTGCGGGCAGCCCGCCGCGCAGCGCCGCACACCACAGCCGGGCGGCCAGGAACCGGGTCTGCCAGCTGTAGGCGAGGTCGGCCGCGCAGGCGTGTTCGGCCGCCTCGGCGGCCTGTCCGGCCTCGCCGAGCCGGCCGTCGGCGAGCAGCGTCTCGACCAGTAGCCAGGCACTCCACCGGGCGGAGAGCGGATCACCGGCCGTACCCGCCGCGGCGGCGGCCGAGGCCAGCGTCGACTCCCAGCCCGGGGCGCGGTTCGCGGCGCGTACCGCCGCCAGCGCGGCCCGCAGTCCCGGGTGCGCCGGTTCCGGGCCGTGCCGGGCGGTGATCCGGGCCGCCGCCCGGGTCGCCTCGGCCGGGTCGGCGTCGAGCTGGGCGAGGAGCACGATCCGGTCCCGGGCGGCGAGCTGCTCCGGGGTGGCCGAGTCCGGTACCCGGGCCACCGCCGACCGGGCGCCGGCCAGGTCGCCGAGCTGGACCAGCGCCTCCGCCCGCAGCAGGTCCGGGTCGACGCCGAGCGGTGTGCCGGTGTTCAACACCCGGGCAGCGGCCCGGGGCCGGCCGCAGGCCAGCGCGGCCCGGGCGGCGTCGACCCGGACCGCCGGTTCCGGCTCGACGCCGGGCAGCGCGCAGGCGAGCAGCAGCAGTTCGGCGCGCAGACCGGCGGTGTCGGCGTCGGCTGCCACGTCCAGCGCCCGCCGGTACGCCGCCGCGCCGTCACCGGCCGCCGCCAGGTGCCGGGCCGCCTCGGCCGGCGGTACCAGCTCGGCGAGGCGCCGGTGCAGCGCCTGCCGGCCGGTCTCGTCGAGCAGCCCGGCGGCCACCTCGGCGACGTACGGCGACACCGGGGCGACCAGCGCGGCGCCGCCCTGCTCGACGGTGACCAGGCCGGCGGCGTGCAGTTCGTCGACCCCGGCACCGAGCACGCCCGCCGGTGCCGGCCGGCCGAGCAGCCCGAGTGCGGCCATCGTGGTACGCGCCGGCCGGGTCAGGTCGGCCAGCGCCGCCGCCACCGCGTAGCCGACCTGGTCGGCGTCGCGGTCCGCCGGCACCGGCTCCGGACGCCGCTCGCCGGTGCCGCCGGGTCGGGGCACCCCGGCCGCCCGCTGCGCGGCCGCCTGGTGGGCCAGGGTCACCACCGCCAGCGGCACCCCACCGGCCCGCCGGACCACGTCGGCGACCGTCGACGGGCCCAGCCCGGGGGCTATCCGCCCGGCCAGGGCGGTCGCCGACTCCACGGTCAGCGGCGGCACCGCGAGCCAGCCCGCCGCGACGGCCCGCAGCGCCGTCACCGCCGCCGTCGGCAGCCGGTGCGGGGTACGCAGCGCGACCGCGATCCGGCAGTGCGTGGCCAGCGGCACCAGGGCGGCGAGGGTGGCCGGATCGACCCACTGGAGGTCGTCCAGCAGCAGCAGGCCGCCGCGTACCCGGGACCGGACCGCCTCGGCGAGCAGTGCCGGATCGTGCCCGGGTAGCCGGACCCGGACCGCACGGGCCAGCGCGAACGCCGGTTCGCCGGGCAGGCTGGCCAGGCCGCCACCGGCGAAGACCGGCCCCCGGAAGGCGGCGCCGAGCCGGTGCAGCGCGGTGCTGCGCCCGCCACCGGGTCCACTGTGCAGCACCACCAGGCCGGGGGTGGTGAGCAGGCCGGAGCCGGCCGCGACGACGTCCGGGGCCTGATCGCCGACCGGCCCGCCGTCCGGCAGGTCGGCCGGTCGGAACTGGTCGGGCAGATCACCGACCGACGCGTGCCGCACTGTCCCTCCCCCGCCCGGGTCGACGCCTGACCACCGTGGAAGACGGTGGCACGAACATGGGATCCTGCGCCGGCAGGATATTCGTAGTGTGATGTCCGGCAGGGGCAGCCCGCCCCCGCCGTCGTGTCGGAAGGACAGCAGACGAGATGAACGTGCTCCACCACCGGGTTCCTGCCATTGTCGCCGACCGCACCGCCGGCTGACGAGCGATGGGAGCAGGTCCGCTCAGCGCCCGGGTCGCCGGCCTCTGTGACGAGGTCGGTCCCCGACTCGGCGCCGCTACCGGAACCCAGGTGTCGGGGGTACGCCGCCGGCTCGACGAGCCGCTGCGGGTGGCGATCGCCGGCCGGCTCAAGGCCGGCAAGTCGACGCTGGTCAACGCGCTGATCGGCCGGCGGGTGGCACCGACCGAGGTGGGCGAGTGCACCCGGATCGTCACCCAGTTCCGCTACGGCACCGCCGACCGGGTCGACGTGGTACGCCGGGACGGCAGCCGGCTCAGCCTGCCGCTGGACGACGCCGGCATGATCCCGCAGCGGCTCGGCGTGCCACGCGCCCAGATCTCCTACGTCGACGTCACGCTGACCAGCGACCACCTGCGCGACCTGACGGTGCTGGACACCCCGGGACTCGCCTCGACGAACACCTCGGTCAGCGCGGGCGCCCGCCGGTTCCTGTTCGAGGCCGCGACCGCCCCGTTCGACGACAACATCGACGACGACTCGGCCGGCGCGATCGCCGGTGCCGAGGCGATCGTCTACGTCTTCACCCAGTCGGTCCGGGACGACGACGTGGCGGCGCTGGAGGCGTTCCGGTCGGTCTCGGCCCGGCTGGCCAGCAACCCGATCAACTCGCTCGGCCTGTTCAACAAGGTGGACAAGCTGGTTGGCGGGGCGGCCGACCCGTGGCCGGTGGCCGGTCCGCTGGCCACCGACCAGACCGGTGTGCTGCGCCGGGTGGTCTCCGAGGTGGTGCCGATCGTCGGGCTGCTGGCCGAGACGACCGAGGCCGGCCGGCTGACCGCCGCCGACTGCGAGGCGCTGCGGACGATGGCCCGGCTGCCGGCCGGCGAGCGGGCGGTGCTGCTCGCCTCGGTCGACCTGTTCACCTCCCGGGACTGCCCGGTCCCCCGGGAGCAGCGGGAGCGGTTGCTGCGGCTGCTCGACCTGTACGGCATCGGCTTCGCCATCGCCCAGTTCGCCGCCCAGCCGCAGCTGGCCAGCGGCGACCTGGTGCGGCTGCTGTTCCAGGCGTCCGGGTTCCCCCGGCTGCGCAACACGCTCGACCAGGCGTTCCGGTGGCGTACCGACGCGATCAAGGCCGGCTGGGGGCTGTCGACCCTGGAGAAGCTGGCCAGCCACGCTCCCCGGCCCGAGGACCGGGAACTGCTGCGGGACGCGATCGAGCAGGTGCTGCAACAGCCGGAGTACCACCGGCTGCGGCTGCTGGAGGTGGCCCAGCTGGTCAGCTCCGGCTCGGTGGAGCTGCCGGAGCCGATGGAGCAGGAGCTGACCCGGCTGGCGCTCTCCACCGACCCCCGATGGATCCTGAGCCTGCCGGCCGCCGCACCGGAGCAGTTGGCCCGGGCCGCGCTGGAGGCCGCCACCCGGTGGCGGGTGTACGCGGTCGCCGGGGCGAGCCCGGCGCAGTCCCGGGTGGCCCAGGTGGCGCACCGCGGCTTCTTCCTGCTCTCCCAGCGGGTACGCGCCGAGGGGAGCCCGCGGTGACCGCCGGCCGTACCGCCACCGGGGCCGGTGCGCCGGCGCAGCGCGGTGGAGCGGACCCGGAGGCGGCGCTCGGCGCGGCGCTGGGCGGAGCGGTCGACGGCGGGCTGGCGTTCCTGCGCAAGGTCGCCCCGGATGCCGCCGCCGACGTCGACATGCTGCGCCGCCAGGTGGTGACCCGCCCGTCGATCGTGGTGGTCGGTGAGACGAAGCGCGGCAAGAGTTCCCTGGTCAACGCGCTGGTCGGGGTGCCCGGGCTGTCACCGGTCGACGTCGCGGTCGCCACCTGCTGCTATCTGGAGTTCGTGCCCGGGCCGGAGGCCGGCGCCCGGGCCTTCCTGCCGGGTCGGGGCGACCCGCTGCCGCTGCGCCTGTCCGACCTGCGGGACTGGGCCACCCCGCTGGGCCGGCTGCCGGACGACCAGCGCCCGCCCCGGCACATCGAGGTGACCCATCCGGCGCCGCTGTTGCAATATCTCAGCCTGGTCGACACCCCGGGCACCGGCGGGCTGGATCCGGCGCACGCCCAGATCGCGCTGGACGCGGCGGCCCGGGCCACCGCCCTGCTCTTCGTGGTCGACGCCGCCGCCCCGTTCGCCCAGCCGGAACTCGACTTCCTGATCGAGGCGAGCAAGCGGGTCAACCTGGTGGTCTTCGCGCTGACCAAGACCGACGCGTACCCGGGCTGGCGGACGATCCTGGCCGACAACCGGGCGCAGTTGCAGGCCCACGCACCCCGGTTCGGCGGCGCGTCGTGGTTTCCGGTCTCGGCCCGGCTGGCCGAGCTGGCCCGGACGATGCCGGCGGAGGCGGCCGGTGAGCTGATCCGGGAGTCCCGGATCGCCGAGTTGCAGCACGCCCTGATCGGGGTGGCCGGCCGGGGGCACCTGCTGCGGCAGGCGAACCTGCTGCGTACGGTCCGCAGCGAACTGATCCGGTACGACCTGGAACTCGGTGACCGGCTGCGGGCCGCCGACCCCGATCCGGCGGACCTGGCCCGGATCAAGCAGGACCGGGCGGCGCTGGCGGCGCGGAAGCGCACCGAGTCGCGGCAGTGGTCGCTGGCGTTGAGCACCGAGACGCAGCGGGCCCGGGTGGAGGCGACCGGGCTGCTCCGGGGTTACGTCGGCACCCTCCAGGAGGAGTTCCTGAACCGGATCGACAAGGCCCGGGGCGAGGAGCTCAAGGGGCTGCCGCAGCAGGTCGACGAGGGGTTGCACGCGCTGTCGGTGCGGCTCTCCGACGATCTGGAGGTGCGGTTCCGGCAGGTTGGCGAGCGGGTGCTCGCCGAGGTGTTCCAGCCGGAGGAACTGCGGTTCGTGCTGGGGCGGCTCAACGCGACCCTGCGGCACGCGCTGGCCAGCAAGCCGCGCCGGGAGGGCGGCGGCCCGGACAACATGATGATCGCGATGTCGGCCGGGTCGATGGCGTTCCTGGCCGGCCGGGGCGCGATGGCCGGCGCCTCGGCGCTCGGCGCGGGCGCGCTGGTCGGTGGCAGCCTGCTGATCCCGTTCGCCGGGCTCGGCCTGGGGCTCGCCGCCGGCGGCTTCATCCTGTACCGGCGCCGGGTGCACACCGACCGGCAGCAGGCCCGGATGTGGCTGCGGGAGGTGGTCGCCGACGCCCGGGCCGCGCTGTCGGACGAGATCACCAACCGGTTCACCGACCTGCAGTACGCGCTGACCCTCGCCCTGGATGACGCGATCGAGCGCCGGCTGCGGCAGCTCGACGAGCGGATCGCGGAGATCGACGCGGCGGCGGCCGAGGACACCGCCGTACGGGCCCGGCGCCGGGCCGCGACGCAGGCGGAGCGGGAGACGGTCCGGGCCCGGGTCAAGCAGGTCGACGAGGTGCTGGTCCGGGCCCGGGCGCTGGCCCCGGCTCCGGCCACCGAGGACCGAGGGCGGGAACATGACTGACTACTGGGGCGGCTGGTCCGCCGACCAGCCGGAGTTCGGCGGCCCGGAAGGTGAGGACTTCGGTGACCTGACCCCGGACCAGCCCGACGACGGCGGCTTCCCGGTCGAGGGGTTCGGTGCCGCCGACCCGGATCCCGGCGACCTGTCCGGGGCGCCCGCCGACCCGCCGCTGCCGCTCGGCTACGACGACCTGCCGACCGGGCCGCACACCGACCCGTACGCCGAGGCGGACCCGTACCCGGCCGAGGAGTCGGGGTTCGGGCCGGACGGCTATTCCGAGGTGCCCGCCGAGGTCGGCTTCGGCGCGGCGGACCCGCCGGTCGGCGCCGACCCGGACCTCGACCCGTACGCCGACACCGGACCGGCCTGGTGGGAGCCGACCGAGTTGCCGGATCTCGGCGCACCGCCGGAGCCGGTCGACGGCTTCCCGTGGACCGATCCCGCCCTGCTCGGCCAGCCGGTCGACGCGGTGCCGCCGCCGCTGCCCGAGCCGGTCGCCGGGACGGTCGCCCCGGACGAGTTGGCCGGGTACGCCGGCGAGGAATTGCCGGCCGACGGCGACCCGTGGTCGGCGCTGACCGCCTCCGACGACCCGGCGACGAGTACGCTTGCCCGGTTCTGGTTGCCGGACGAGCGCTGACGGGACACCGGGCCTTCCGCCCTGCTGCGGGATTCCGCGCGCTCCTCCGACGCCGGCACAGGAACTGGCAACCGGCCGAACATTCAGGCCCAGACGGAAGCGAGCGGCAAGATGGCGGAGACGACGAGCGGCGGCACCGGCGCCACGGCCCAGATCGGGGTGACCGGGCTGGCGGTGATGGGCCGCAACCTGGCCCGGAACCTGGCCCGGCACGGTCACCGGGTGGCGGTGCACAACCGGTCGCCGGAGCGGACCCGGAGCCTGGTCGCCGAACACGGGGACGAGGGGACGTTCGTGCCGAGCGAGTCGCTGGCCGACTTCGTCGCCTCGCTGGAGCGGCCCCGCGCCGTCATCGTGATGGTGAAGGCGGGCCGCCCCACCGACGCCGTCATCGACGAGCTGATCCCGCTGCTCGAACCCGACGACATCGTCATCGACTGCGGCAACGCCCACTTCGCCGACACCCGGCGGCGGGAGGAGACGCTGCGCGAGCACGGGCTGCACTTCGTCGGCACCGGTGTCTCCGGCGGCGAGGAGGGTGCGCTGCTCGGCCCGAGCATCATGCCGGGCGGTTCGGTCGAGGCGTACCGCAAGCTCGGGCCGATCTTCGAGTCGATCGCCGCCCAGGTCGACGGGGTGGCGTGCTGCGCACACATCGGCCCGGACGGCGCCGGGCACTTCGTGAAGATGGTGCACAACGGCATCGAGTACGCCGACATGCAGCTCATCGCCGAGGCGTACGACCTGCTCCGGGAGCGGCTGGGCGCGACACCGGCCGAGATCGGCAAGATCTTCGCCGGCTGGAACGAGGGCGACCTGGAGTCGTTCCTGATCGAGATCACCGCCGACGTGCTCGGGCACGTGGACGCCGGCACCGGCAAGGCGTTCGTCGACATCGTCCTCGACCAGGCCGAGCAGAAGGGCACCGGCCGGTGGACGGTGCAGAGCGCGCTCGACCTGGGCGTGCCGATCACCGGGATCGCCGAGGCGACGTTCGCCCGCTCGCTGTCCGGGCACGCCGACCAGCGGGCCGCCGCGGCCCGGGCGTACGCCGACGCGGGGGGCGAGGCGCCGACCGGTGAGGTGGACCGGGACGCGTTCGTGGAGGACGTCCGCAAGGCGCTGTACGCCTCGAAGATCGTCGCCTACGCGCAGGGCTTCGACCAGATCCGGGCCGGCAGCCAGGAGTACGGCTGGGACATCGACCCGGCGGCGCTGGCCACCATCTGGCGGGGCGGCTGCATCATCCGGGCCCGGTTCCTCAACCGCATCCGGGAGGCGTACGACGCCGACCCGCAGTTGCCGACGCTGCTGGTGGCGCCGTACTTCGTGCAGGGGGTCGCGGAGAGCGTCGCCAGCTGGCGGCGGGTGGTCAGCTACGCCGCCCAGGCCGGGGTGCCCGCCCCCGCCTTCGGCTCCTCGCTCTCCTACTACGACGGGCTGCGGCGGGACCGGCTGCCGGCCGCGCTGATCCAGGGCCTGCGGGACAACTTCGGTGCCCACACCTACCAGCGGGTCGACACCGAGGGCAGCTTCCACACCCAGTGGGCCGGCGCCCGCACCGAGTCTCCGGCCTGACCGCGAGTCGCGACAACGCGACTGACCGCGCCAACCCGACGGGTCGGCGGTCCGTCCTCCGGCACGGGGGCGGATCGCCGGCCCGGTCGCGTCCCGGCCTGCCCCCGCAGTCAGCCGGGCCCGGCAGCGAGGACCGCGACCAGCACGACGAGCGCGGCGACCACCAGCAGGGCCAGCGTCCCGGTCCAGACCAGCCCGGCCGTCCCGGTCCAGAACCGGCCGGCCGGCTGCGCCCCGGGCTGACCGGGCCGGGCCGGAGCCGGCCACTCGGGCTGGGCGGGCGCCGGCCGGAGCGGCGCCACGGCCCGGGCCGGAGCCGATCCATCACGAGCCGATCCGGCCCGGGCCGGAGCCGATCCATCACGAGCCGATCCGGCCCGGGCCGGAGCCGATCCATCACGAGCCGATCCGGCCCGGGCCGGTCCGGGCGACGGCACCGGTGCGGGCCGGGCCGGCGGGTCGTCGAGCCGGAGGGCTCCCTCGGCGACCACCGTCTCCGGCTGCTCCAGGGTGGTCGGGGCGACGCCCAACTCGGCGTGGATCAGCCGGGCGGCCAGCGGAATCCGGCTGGAGCCGCCGACCAGGAAGATCCCGACCAGGTCGGCCGGGTCCAGCCGGGCAGCGGCGATCGTCCGGGCCAGGCAGTTCACCGTCTGCTGGAGCTGCCGGCGGATCAGCGACTCCAACTCGTCCCGGGTCAGATGCGCCCGCAGGTCCAGCGCCGGCAGGTGCAGCTCGGCACTGGCGGCCCGGGACAGCAGCTCCTTGGCCGCCCGGACGTCGTCGTAGAGCAGTTCCCGCGCCCGGCGCTGCCCCGCGTCGGCCGGGCTCAGCAGGCCGTGCCACAGCTCGGTCCGGCCGCCGGCGTAGCCCCGGCCGAGGTGCTCGACGAGGGCCTGGTCGAAGTCCAGCCCGCCCAGGTCGGTCAGGCCGGACTCGGCCAGCACGTCGAAGCCGTCGGCGGTGCGCCGGACCACGGCGGCGTCGAAGGTGCCCCCGCCCAGGTCGTAGACGGCCAGCGATCGGCCGGGCGGCAGCACCGTGCCGAGTACCGCCGGATAGTAGGCCGCCGCCGCGACCGGCTCGGCGACCAGCCGGGGCGGCGGCAGCCCGGCGGCGCGGGCGGCGGCGACCAGCACGGTGCGACGGCGCTCCCCCCACCGGGCCGGATGGGTGAGCCGGACCTCGTCGACCCCGCCGAGCTGCCGGTACGCCTCGGCCGAGACCCGCCGCAGCACCGCGCCGACCAGCTCGGTGACCGGTACCTCCCGGTCGCCGAGCAGCACCGCCCCGTCGTCGATCCGCCGTTTCGGCGCCGGCTCGAACCGGGCCGGGTCGAGCCGGGCCGCCCGGGAGGCGTCCCGGCCGGTCAGCGGCGTGCCGCCCGGGTCGAGGCAGACCGCCGAGGGCAGCAGCGGGCTGCCGTCGAAGAGCAGTGGCCGGGCCCGGCCGTCGGCGCCCCGCACCGCGGCGACGGTGTTGGAGGTGCCGAAGTCGATGGCGAGCAGCCGCATGGCGAGCACCATACTGAACCCTCGCCGACCTCCCGTCGCGGTCCGTCATGCCCGGATGGCCGGACGTCGGGGCGCGGGCGCCGCGCTGTCCAGGTGCCGTTCACCGCCCGGAAGAGTTCCCGTCGGTCGGGGGAAAGCGCCGCCCTCCGGTCACCGGACGGCCAACCGGGCCGGGCATACTCGCACCGTGATCCGGGACTTCGCCTACCTCGACGCGCCGACACCGCTGGCGTTCGCGCACCGGGGCGGCGCCGCACGCGGCGACGAGAACACCACCGAGGCGTTCGCCCGGGCGGTCCGGCTCGGCTACCGGTACGTCGAGACCGACGTGCACGCCACCGCCGACGAGGTGCCGGTGGTCTTCCACGACGCGACCCTGCACCGGATGACCGGCGAGCACGGCCGGATCGCCGGACTGCGCTGGACGGACCTGAAGACGATCCGGGTCGGCGGGGCGGCGGCGGTACCCCGGCTCGACGACGTGCTCGGCGCCTGGCCGCAGATCCGGTTCAACGTCGACGTCAAGGCCGACGGCGCGGTCGCGCCCACCGTGCGTACCGTCGACCGGGCCGGGGCCGGCGACCGGGTGCTGCTCGCCTCGTTCAGCGACGCCCGGCTGGCCCGGCTGCGGATCCTGGCCGGGCCGAAGATCGCCACCTCGCTCGGGCTGCGCGGGGTGGCCCGGGTACGGCTCGCCTCGCTGGCCAACCGGCGGCTGATGCTGCCGCCGACGGTGGTCGCCGCCCAGGTGCCGGTCCGCTACCGCGGGGTCAAGGTGGTCGATCGGCGGTTCGTCGACTACGTGCACCGGCTCGGTCTCCAGGTGCACGTCTGGACCATCGACGACATCACCGAGATGAACGAGTTACTCGACCTCGGTGTGGATGGCATCATGACCGATCACGTCGACGTGCTGCGCGAGGCGTACCAGAGCCGCGGTCACTGGCCGTCCGATCGGTAGGTCGGCCGGACCAGGCCCGCCCGACCCCCGATACCGAAGGACCGACATGGCCGAGACCATCCCCGCGACGGCGCCGGACGCGCCACCCAGCACCCGGCACGAGCGGGTCGGCTGGTACTTCTACGACTGGGCGAACTCGGCGTTCAACACGACGGTGATCACCGTCTTCCTGGGCCCGTACCTGACCTCGATCGCGAAGGCGGCCGCCGGCTGCGCCTCGGACGACCCGTGCCGGGGCGGGCGGATCAGCCTGCTCGGCATCGACATCGCGCCCGGTTCGCTCTTCCCGTACATGGTGTCGCTGTCGGTGTTCCTGACCGTCTTCGTGCTGCCGCTGGTCGGTGCGGTCGCCGACCGGTCGCCGCGCAAGAAGGAGATGCTGGCGCTCTTCGCCTACATCGGCTCGGCGGCCACCGTCGGGCTGCTGTTCCTGACCGGCGACCGCTATCTGCTCGGCGCCGGGCTGTTCCTGGTCGCCAACATCTCCTACGGGGCGAGCATCGTCGTCTACTACTCGTTCCTGCCGCAGATAGCCGGGCCGGAGGAACGTGACAGCGTCTCCAGCATCGGCTGGGCGATCGGCTACATCGGTGGCGGGCTGCTGCTGGCGATCAACGTCGCGGCGGTGCTGTTCAAGGACTCGCTCGGGTTGGACACCGGCGAGGTCGCCCGGTACAGCATGGTGTCGGCGGGCATCTGGTGGGCGGCGTTCACCACCATTCCGCTGATCCGGCTGCGCAACCGTCCGCCGGTCGCCGGCCCGGCACAGGGACCGGTACTGCTCGACGGGTTCCGCCAGCTCTGGCATACCCTGCGCAGCCTCAGGGCGTACCCTCTGACGTTGTTCTTCCTGGTCGCCTACCTGGTCTACAACGACGGCATCCAGACGGTGATCTCGCTGTCCGCGGTGTACGGCACCGAGGAGCTGAAGCTCTCCGACGACGTCCTGGTGCCGACCATCCTGATGGTGCAGTTCCTCGCCTTCTTCGGCGCGCTCGGCATGGGCGCGCTGGCGAAGCGGATCGGTGCCTGGAAGACCATCCTGATCAGCTTGGTGCTCTGGACCGTCGTGCTGGCGGTCGCGTTCCGGCTGCCGGCCAACCAGGCGCTGCCGTTCGTGCTGCTCGGCGGTGGGATCGGCATCGTGCTCGGCGGCAGCCAGGCGCTGAGCCGGTCGCTGTTCAGCCAGTTGATCCCGAAGGGCAAGGAGGCCGAGTACTTCGGGCTGTACGAGATCTCCGACAAGGGCACGAGCTGGCTCGGGCCGCTGCTGTTCGGGCTGGCGTACGGGATGACCGAGAGCTACCGGGTGGCGATCATCTCGCTGCTGGCGTTCTTCGTGATCGGGTTCGTGCTGCTGGCCGCCGTGCCGATCCGGAGGGCGATCGTCGCCGCCGGCAACACCCCGCCGGAACGGCTCTGACCGGCCGGTACCGCCGCAGCCCGCCGGCTGCCGCGTCGGCCCGGGTCGGCCCGCACGAGCTGGCCGACCGGGGCGACCAGCGGCACGATCTGGCCTAGGGTGGGCCCGGGGCGGCACGTGGGCGGGAGGCGCGGAATGGAGCGGATCGAGGTGGCCGCGGGTACGGCACTGGTCGGCGTGATGGCCGGTGCCGGCTGGCCGGCGGCCCGGGCCGAGGTGGTGGCCTTCTGGCGGCAGGTCCGGCCCGGGGAGGCGGACGACGTGGCCGCCGACCTGACCGAGGTACGCGCCGAGGTGCTCGCCGCCCGCCAGGCCGGCGACCCCGCCCTGGAACGCGCCCTCGCCGAGGGCTGGCAGCGCCGGTTGCGGGACCTGGTGCAGGGTGACCCCGACCTCGCCGCCGGCCTGCGGCACCTCGTCGACCAGCATCTCGTGCCGGCGCTCCCGGCGGACGAGCGGGCCGGGATCACCAGCCGGCTGCCGGACGGCGACCCCGGCCCGGGCTGAGTCGCGGGTCGACCGGGCTGAGTCGCGGGCTGAGCGGGCTGAGTCGCGGCCCGCTGGTCGGTCGGCCGACCAGAGTGGTCAACGACACGGCGGGTCGAACCGGAAACACCTGGTGGCCTAGGCTCCCCGACCGTGACCGACGACAGCCGCACCAGCCCGACCCTGTCCGCCGGCGACGAGTCCGCGCTCGCCCAGGCGTGCTTCGCTGCCGGCGACGGCCGGTTACGTCAGGGCGCCGCCCTGAAGTTCTTCTGGGGACCGATGGACTGTGGCAAGTCGACCATGGCCCTGCAGATGAACTACAACCACGCCCGGCAGGGCCGGCGTGGACTGGTGCTGACCAGGATCGACCGTTCCCTCGGCCCGCAGATCACCACCCGGATCGGCCTGGCGCACGAGGCCATCGAGGTCACCGAAGACCTCGACCTCTGTGAACTCGTCAGGGGCCGGTGGGCCGAGGGCGACCGGCTCGACTACCTGATCTGCGACGAAGCCTGCTTCTACACCGTGCGGCACGTCGAGCAGATGGCCGAGCTGGTCGACTGCTACGACGTGGACGTCTTCGCGTTCGGTTTGGCCAGCGACTTCCGGTCCTGCCTGTTCCCGGCGGCGCAGCGGCTGTTCGAACTCGCCGACGAGGTGTCCCGGATCCAGGTCGAGGTGCTCTGCTGGTGTGGACGCCCGGGGCAGCTCAACGCCCGGGTGGTTGGCGGCGCGGTGGCCCGGCAGGGCGAGCAGGTGGTCATCGGCGACACCGTCGAGGCGGCCGAGGTGCGCTACCAGGTGCTCTGCCGGCGACACTTCCGCTCCGGCGACCTGGGCGAGCACCGCTGACGCCGGGGCCGGCCGGCCCGGTCGGGATCAGAACGGGTCGCCGCAGACCCGCCACTCGTCGCCGTCCTTGATCATCGGCAGCTCCCGCCGGTCCACCGCACCGGAGCGGCGGGTCAGCTTCGCCGTCGCGGTCGCCCGGAGCTGGCCCCGGTCGCTGGCGACGGTGACGTCGTCGATGGCGTATCGGGTGATCGTCGGTGGCACCGAGAGGCGGCGCTCGAACTCGTCCCGGCTCCACCGCTCGCGGGTGTCGACGCAGAGCCGGTCGTAGGCGCCGCCCGCGTCGCCGCTGGTCACGTCCTGCAGGAACGCCTCCGCCGCCTCCTGGGCCGCGCCGGAGGACTGCCGGACGTGCTGGTAGTTCCAGGCCCCGAGGCCGGCCGCGCCCACACAGCAGACGAAGAGGCCGGCCGCGACCACCGACAGCACGCCCCGGAGCCGGCGCGGCCGCCGTGCCCCGCGCCCGCCGGGCAGCTCGTAGCCCATGCCACCGACCGTAGATAGCCACCGCGTCCGGCGGGTGCCGAACCGGTCGGGTCGGCACCCGCCGGCCATGATCGGCTCGGTCGGCGCCACCGGGCGCCCGCCGTGGTCTACGGTCGGGACCATCCCCCGCCAGCTTCGCCGGCCCGCCGGCCGGCCCTCGCCCCTCGAGGACGACGACCATGCAACGCTACGTCCAGTCGGTCCCGCTACCCGCCGACCCGTACTTCAGCGACCGGCTGCTGCGGTCCTGGCTGGACCGCCAGCTCGGCCCGGACGGGCACGCCGCCGCGGCGGACCGGCTGGCCGCGCTCGCCACCGACGTCACCGGTCCGCTACGGGCCGCGCACGCCGATGCGGAGGCGCACCCGCCCACCCTGGTCCGCTACGGTCCGTGGGGAGCCAGGATCGACCGGATCGAGACCTCCGCCGGCTGGCAGGCCCAGCGCGCGGCGGCCGCCCGGCACGCCGTGGTCGCGCTGCCGTACCTGGCGCAGGCCCGGAGTACCTGGGGAGCGGCGGCCCGGGTCGTCCAGCACGCCCTGCTGCACCTGTACGGTCCGGAGTCGGCCACCTTCTCCTGCCCGGTGGCGATGAGCGACGGCGCCGCCGCGCTGCTCGCCCGCCCCGAGGTCGATCCGGCGCTCCGGGACGCCTGGCTGCCCCGGCTCACCGCCACCGACCCGGCCGTGGCGGTCAGCAGCGGGCAGTGGATGACCGAGTCGCAGGGCGGCTCCGACCTGGCCCGGTCGACCACCACCGGCCGGCCCGCCACCGATGGCTCCTGGCGGCTCACCGGCGAGAAGTGGTTCTGTTCGGCCGCCGACGCGGAGCTGGCGGTCGCGCTGGCCCGCCCGGAGGGCGCCGATGGGGGCAGCCGGGTGCTGGTGCCGTTCCTTGTCCCGCGCTACGCCGCCGACTCGCCGCTGGCCGGGCCGGGCGCCGACCGGGACGCCCCGGCGCCGGGGATCACCGTGCACCGGCTCAAGGACAAGCTCGGTACCCGGGCACTGCCGACCGCCGAAATCGGGCTGCACGACGCGTACGCCTGGCCGCTGGGTGACCCGTCCGTGCCGGGTCTGAGCCGGGCGATGACCCTGGTCGTGGTGACCCGACTGCACAACGCGGCGGCGGCCGCGGCCGGCATGCGCCGGGGGCTCGGGTACGCCCTGGCATACGCCGACGCCCGCCAGGTGGCCGGCGGACGGTTGATCACCGCACCGCTGCACCGGGCCACCCTGGGCACCCTGGCGGTGGACGCGGCCGGGGCGTTCGTGCTGGCCGGGCACGCGTTCGCGCTGCTCGGCCGGGTCGAGGTGGGGGCGGATCCGGCCGCCGCGGCCGAACTGCGGATCGTGGCGCCGCTGGCCAAACTCGCCACCGGACGGCTGGCGGTCTCCTCGGCCAGCGAGTACGTCGAGTGCTTCGGCGGCGCCGGATACGTGGAGGACACCGGGGTGCCCCGGCTGCTGCGGGACGCCCAGGTGCTGCCGATCTGGGAGGGCACCACCAACGTGCTCGCGCTGGACGTGCTGCGGGCGGTGCTCCGGGAGGACGCCGCTACCCCACTGCTGGCCCGGCTGGACGCCGCCACCGACACCGGCCGGCGGTTGCACCCGGCGCTGGCCGACGCGCTCGCCGGCACGACGGCGGAACTGCGGAACTCGCTCGCCGAGGTGACCCCGGAGTCGGTCGCGGTACTGGCCGGGGCGCGCTGGCTGGCGTTGCGGATGGCGTACGCGCTGGCCACCGCCCTGCTGGTGGAACAGGCGGCCGGCGGCGACGAGACGGCGGAGGTGGCCGCCCGGCTCTGGGCGCGGCGCTGGCTGCGCGGCGCGGACATCGCGGCGGAGGCACACCACGAACTGGACCTGCTCTGCTGAACCGCCCGCCCGGCAGAGCGGCGGTGCGCGGACTCGGTCGCCGTACCTGACAGGAGGTGTCAGGTACGGCAGGCAGGCTGGCCGGCATGGAAAAGATCGGCGACCTCATCATGGTCAACCTGGACAGCCCGGATCCCCGCGCGCACGCCGAGTTCTACTCCCGGGCGCTCGGCTGGGAGATCACCGCCAGCGCGGACGAGTACGCGATGATCAGCGACGGGCACGCCTCGATCGGCTTCGGGCTGGTCGAGGGCTACCAGCCGCCGGCCTGGCCGGACAGCTCCGGCGGCAAGCGCTACCACCTCGACCTCTACGTCGACGACCTGGACAAGGCCGAGGCGGCCTGCCGTGACGCCGGTGCCGCGCGACCCGACTTCCAGCCCGGCGGTGACCGGTGGCGGGTGCTCACCGACCCGGCCGGGCAGCCGTTCTGCATCTGCCGGCGACCGCAGGACTGAGCAGGTGGACCCGGGCGGACCCGCCGTCTCAGCTCCGGCGGCGGGCCCGGGCCGCCCAGATCGCGTACGCCGGGTCCCGGTCCAGGTTGTGCCGGTCCCGGTCGTACCGGCGGGTGGTGCGCGGGTCGGCGTGCCCCATCGCGTCCTGCACATCCTCCAGTGGCACCCCCTCGGCCCGGGCCGAGGTGGCGAAGGCGTGCCGCAACGAGTGTGGGGAGAGCCGTTCCCAGGCCGGAATGCCCGCCACCCGGGCCAGCCGCCGGACCAGCCGGAACACGGCGTGCCGGTCGAGCCGGTTGCCGGTGGCGGTCACCAGCAGCGCGCCGGTCAACTGCTCCACTGGCCGTCCCGCCACGATCGCGCGGGCGGCCAGGTAGGCGTCCACCGCGTACGCCGAACCCGGGGTCAGCGCCCGGCGGCGGGCCCGGCCGCCCTTGCCGACGAACCGCACGCTGCGGTGCCCCCGCTCCTGGCCCAGGTCGGCCAGGTCGAGCGAGACCAGCTCGCCGACCCGTAGCCCGAGGTCGGCGAGGAGAGCCAGCACCACCCGGTTGCGCAGCGCGGTGGGGCCGGTGTCGGCCTCGGCGGCGGCGAGCAGCGCGTCGACCTCGTCCGAGGTCAGGCCCACGGTGGCGGAGTGGTCCCGGTCGACCCGGGGCCGGTCGGCACCGGAGACCGGATTGCCCGGCACCGCCCCGAGCTTGCCGAGAAACGTGTACCAACTGGACAGCGCGGAGAGCTTCCGGGCCACCGTTGCCGAGGTCAGCGGGCGGCCGCTGCGCGGGTCGACGCTCGACTCCAGCTCCCGGGCGTACGTGTTGACGTCCAGGAACGTCGCGCCGAGCGGGTCGACTGCCCGGCTGCCGCACCAGCCGAGCCAGCCGGCGATATCCCGCCGGTACGCGGCCCGGGTGTGCTCGGACAACCGACGGTTACGCAGCCAGGCCTCGGTGAAGTCGGCCGGAGCGGACATCGACACCGGTCGGGGCGTCGCCCGGCGAACCAGGGTGGATCGGGACACGCGAGAAAGTTTTTCAGACCATTCGCCCGGGACCTCGAAGACGCGCCCGGCGATCTCCAACTCTCGGAAATACCAGGATAATCTTGCTCGGGTGCGCGCCAGCCGACTCGTCTCACTGCTCCTGCTGTTGCAGGCCCGGGGGCGGATGACGGCGCAGGAGCTCTCCACCGCGCTGGAGGTGTCGGTCCGGACGGTCTACCGGGACGTCGAGTCGCTCGGCGCGGCCGGTGTACCCGTCTACGCCGACCGGGGTCCGGCCGGCGGCTACCGGTTGCTCGACGGCTACCGGACCCGGCTGACCGGGTTGACCACCGACGAGGCGGAGGCGCTGTTCCTGGCCGGCATGCCCGGCCCGGCCACCGAACTCGGCCTGGGAACCGTGCTGGCCGGTGCCGAGCTCAAGCTGCTCGCCGCGCTCCCGGCCGAACTGGGGGGCCGGGCCGCCCGGGCCCGCGACCGGTTCCACCTGGACGCACCGGGCTGGTTCCGCGACGCCGAACCGACCCCGCACCTGGCCGCGCTCGCCGACGCGGTGTGGCGGGAGCGCATGGTCGAGATCCGGTACCGCCGCTGGCGGGCGCCCCGGGAGGTGACCCGGCGGCTCGCGCCGCTGGGCGTGGTGCTCAAGGCGGGCCGCTGGTATCTGGTGGCCCGGGCCGGCGAGGAGCCCCGGGCCTACCGGATCGGCAGCGTGCTGGAGCTGACGGTGCTGGACGAGAGCTTCACCCGGCCCGACGACTTCGACCTGGCCGGCTTCTGGCACGCCTGGAGCCGCCGCTACGAGGAGAGCGTCTACCAGGCCACCGCAACGGTACGGCTGACCGAGGCGGCGCTGGAGCGGATGCCCTTCATCTTTCCCCCGGCGATGTCCCGGGCGGCCCGGGCCGCGGCCGGACCGGTCGACAACGCCGGCTGGCGCTACACGGCCGTGCCGATGGAGTCGGTCCGGCACGGGCACGTCGAGCTGTTGAAGCTCGGCGCCGACGTCGAGGTGCTCGCCCCGGCCGAGCTGCGGGCGGCGTTCGTGGCCACCGCCCGGGCGATGGCCGGCCGGTACCGGATCACAGCGGACTGACCGGCGCCGCTGCCCGGAATGCCGACGCGCGCCGGTCCGGGATGTCGGCCGGACGGGCGCGCGTCGCGGGACGGTGGTACGTGGAATCAGGAGTTGATCTGGCGCGGGCCGGCACCGGAGACGGTGACCTCGACCCGGCGCGGCTTGGCCCGCTCGGCCACCGGAATGCGTAGGGTCAGCACCCCGGCCTCGTAGCCCGCCTCCAGCTTGTCCGTGTCGAGGGTGTCGCCGAGGAAGAGCTGCCGGGTGAATACCCCCATCGGACGTTCGGCGGCGACGAGTTCCACCTTGTCGCCGGTCGGCCGGCGCCGCTCGGCGCGGACGGTGAGCACGTTGCGCTCCACCGTGCACTCGATGCTCTCCGGGTCGACGCCGGGCAGGTCGAAGGCCGCGTAGAAGTAGTCGCCGTCGCGGTAGGCGTCCAGGTGCATGACCGCCGGTCGGCTGGTGGTGCCGAAGAAGTGCTCGGCGATCCGGTCGATCTCGCGGAACGGGTCGGTACGCATCAACATCGTCGATCCTCCTCGGTTCTCCTGGGCCGAAGGTTAAGTTGAGTCGAGGTGACTCAAGTTCTCTTCCTTATTACCGCGCCGCGGCTCCGGCGTCAACCCCGAGCACGCGACGCCAACCGAGCCGCTTCTCGAACCAGTGGTCGGCGTACGGCGAGACGGCGTAGGCCGGCACCTCCCGGTAGCCGTGTCTGGCGTACAGCGCCCGGGCCTCCACCAGGTCGTGCCGGGTGTCCAGCCGCATCGTCGTCGCCCCGTGCGCCGCCGCTGCCTCCTCCACGGCGGCGAGCAGCCGTGCCCCGCCCCCGCGCCGCCGCGCGCCGGCCCGGACGAACACCCGGGTCACCTCGGCGTACGGCAGGTCACCCAGCCGTACTCCGGCACAGCCGGCCGGCTCGCCGTCGTACCAGCCGACCAGGAACAGCCCGGTCGGCGGGGTCAGGTCGTCGCTCGGCTCGTCCGCCAGCACCTGGTCGATCTCGGCGTCGTCGGTCGGCCGGCGGTGGTACCGGCTGACGATCTCGGTGAAGTAGTCACGGAGCAGGGCACCTGCCACCGCTCCGCCGACGGGCTCGGCGCGGACCGTCCAGCCCAGGGTCAGGATGTCTCCCACCCGGTCAGTCTGGCCGGCGCGTCCAGCGGTTTTCCCCGCTCCGTTCGGGTGGCGGCGCGGGCGACCGGTCAGCGGACGGCCGCGACCGGCGCGGGTTCCGGCGCGGCCTCCGGGCCGGTGCTGACCGGGCGACGCACCCCGGGGACCGCGGCGGTGCCCAGGCAGGCCACCGCGACCGCCACGGCGGCCAGCGCCAGTGGCACGGTGGGCGACCAGGCGTCGGCGGCGAGCGGCGCGAGCGCGTACCCGAGGGGCATCGCGGCGAGCGAGAGCAGCCAGTCGTAGGAGGTGACCCGGGCCAGCACGTGCGACGGGATCTCCGCCTGGACGACGGTCTGCCAGAGCGGGTTGAGGAAGCCGAGGGCGGCCAGCGCGACGCCGTACGAGACCACCACGGTCCACGCCGGAGCGGCCACCGCGAACAGGGTGAGCGGCAGCGCGTAGGTGGCCAGGCCCAGGTTCGCCACCAGGATCGGCCGGCGCAGCCGGGCCCGTCCGGCCAGCAGTGAGCCGACCAGCAGACCGACCGCACCCGCCTCGAGCACCAGTACCCAGACGCCCTCGCCGCCCAGCCGGTCGATCGCCACCGCTGGGCCGAGGGTGACCAGTACCGCCGCCACGCCGTTCCAGACCGCGTGCGCCACCAGACTGCTCCAGTACCAGTCGCGGGAGCGGACCTCGGACCAGCCCTCCCGCAGGTCGGCGAGGAGCGAGTGGCGCTGCACCGGGGTCCGGCGTACCCGGAGCACGGCCAGCAGGGCGGCGCTGACCGCGAAGCTGGCACCGTCGAGCACGAACGCCCAGCCGGGCCCGGCGGCCCAGATCAACGCGCCGGCCAGCGCCGGTCCGGCCAGCCCGGTGGCGCTGCGGGCGGCGCCCAGCGCGGCGTTGGCCCGCTGCCGGCCGGGCGCGTCGACCACCCCGGCGACCAGCGGTGAGGTGGTGGGCATCGCGAAGGCGGACGCGACCCCACCGACCGCCGAGGCGACGGCGATCGACAGCAGGGTCGGATCGCCGCCGAGCAGTTCGACCCCGACGAAGACCTGGGCGGCGCAGCGGACCAGGTCGCTGCCGATGGCCACGATCCGGGGATCGAGCCGGTCGGCGAGCACTCCGCCGAGGGGTAGCAGCAGCAGTCTCGGCACCATCGCACAGCCGAGCACCAGGGCCAGGGCGGAGCTGGAACCGGTGGCTCGCAGCACGGCGAGGGCGAGCGCGGCCGGCACGACGGCGTCGCCGAGCGCGGAGAGCGTACGGCCGAGGAAGAGCAACTGGAAGGCGCGCAGCCGGAGCGGGTGGGTCACGGGTTCGGAGGTTATTTCGAAGCCGAACCTTTCGCCAACGAATAATTCCACTTCGACGTAGGATTGTGGCGTGGAACACCAGGAGGACTGGACCGACGGGCACGTCGCGCGCTGGCTGCCCGTGCTGCCCGACCTCGACCCGGACGTGGAGGGCACGGTGACCCGGGCGAAACTGCTGGCCCAGCACCTGCGCCGGGTCCGGGAGAAGTCGCTGGTCGACTTCGACCTCCAGCGGCCGGAGTTCGACACCCTGCACGCGCTCGCCGGCCGGCACGGCCGGGCGGTGCCGTCCCAGCTCGCCGACGACCTCAACCTGGCGCCGCCCTCGGTCACCGCCCGGATCGACGCCCTGGTCGCCCGCGGCTTCGTCCGGCGGACACCGTCGGCCACCGACCGGCGCCGGGTCGACATCGAGCTGACCGAGCAGGGCCGGGCCGCCTGGCTCGGCGCGATGGACATCCTCGGCGACGAGGAGTACAGGCTGCTCGGCGCGCTCACCGCGGACGAGCGGCGTACCCTCTCCGACCTGCTGCGCCGGGTCATGCTCGCCGCCGAGCGGCCCCCGACGCTCTGACCGAATCAGGGGCCCGCCCTGGTGGTCACAGCTCGAACAGGTCCCGCAGCGCCGCGCCGATCCGGGCCATGCTCGCGCCGGTCGCCATCCCCACCCGCTCCACCGCGACCGCCGCCGGAACCCGGCGCAGCCGGTTCACCACCACGACCCCGGTGACCGGATCCGTCTCGGCCAGCGGCACCACGAACGGTGGAAGTTCGCTGCTGCCGCGCTGCCGGACGATCGGGGCACAGTACGGGGAGGTGGACGGCCGGTCGTTGTGCCCCTCGCCGGAGAGCACGATGACCCGGTGTCTGGCCTGCTGGGTACGGTCGCCGACGGTCCAGATCTCGCCCCGGTTCACGCGGCGCCGGCCAGGTCGGACCAGCCCGCGTCGACCCGGTCGGCGTAGCGGTCGAAGGCGTCGAGTTCGTCCCGCACCTCCGGGTGCGCGGCCAGCCACGCCTCGTGCTGCCGAGCCGCGGCGCGGAGCGCCTCCTTGCGGGCCGCACGGTCGATCCAGGCCGACAGGGACATGCCGTCCTGCTTCGCCGCGGCACGGGCTCGGGCGAGCGTGTCCGGGTTCAGGCTGAGCGTGACCTTGTCCGCCATGTCCGCGATGGTACGCCCGGTGGTGTCGGCGGAGGTATCCGCGCGGGTGTGTCGGGGCGGCACCGGAGCCGGTCAGCGGGCCGGCGCGACCAGCCCCAGCTCGTACGCGATGATCACGAGCTGTACCCGGTCCCGGGCGTCGAGTTTGGTCAGCAGCCGGGCCACGTGCGACTTGGTGGTCGCCATCGTGATAAACAGCTCGTCGGCGATCTCGCTGTTCGAGCGGCCCTGCCCGATCAGGGTCAGCACCTCCCGCTCCCGCTCGGTGATACCGGCGACCGGGCGTACCCGACGGGCGGCCGCCGGTGCGGCCTCGACGAAGCCCGCGATCAGCCGGCGGGTCACGCTCGGTGCGATCAGGGCGTCACCGGCGGCGACCACCCGGATCGCCCCGAGGATGTCGTCCACGGCCATGTCCTTGACCAGGAAACCGCTGGCACCGGCCCGGAGTGCGCCGTAGACGTGCTCGTCCTCGTCGAAGGTGGTCAGCACGAGTACCCGGCTCGCTCCGTCACCGGCCACGATCTGCCGGGTCGCCTCGATGCCGTCCATGCCGGGCATCCGGATGTCCATCACCACGACGTCGGGCCGGACGGCCCGGGCCAGCTCGACGGCCTCCGCACCCGTGCCCGCCTCGCCGACCACCGACAGGTCGGGGGTGTCGGCGATGAGGACCCGCAGCCCGGAACGGACCAGCGGCTGGTCATCGACGAGCAGTACCCGGACGCTCATGCCGGCACCGCCGGGCTCGCAACGGTCTCCGGCAGCGGCAGCCGGGCCGCCACCCGGAAACCGCCTCCGGGGACCGGTCCGGCCGCGAAGTCGCCGTGCAGCAGGCCGACCCGCTCCCGCATCCCGGCGATCCCGAACCCGCTGGCCGCGACCGGCCCGCCGCGCCCCTCGTCGACGACCTCGACGTGCAGGTCGTGCTCCCGGTAGTCGAGGGTGACCCGGCACCGTGGCGTACCGGCGTGCCGGACGACGTTGGTCACCGCCTCCTGCACGATCCGGTACGCGGACAGCTCGATGTCGGCCGGCAGCGGACGCCGCTCCCCCCGCCGGCACAGCTCTACCCGGACCCCGGCCTCCGCCGTCGCCTCGGCCAGCCGGTCGAGGTCGGCGAGCCCGGGCGCCGGATCCCGGGGCGCCGGGTTGGACGGGTCCGCCTGACGCAGCCCGCCGAGCACCCGGCGCAGGCCGGCGAGGGTCTCCCGGCTGGTCGTCTCGATCGCCCGCAGCGCAGCACCGGCCTCGGCCGGCTGGGTCTGGATCACCCGGCTACCCACCCCGGCCTGGATCGCGATGATGCCGATGCTGTGCGCCACCATGTCGTGCAGTTCACGGGCGATCCGCAGCCGTTCGGCGGTGACCGCCTGGGTGGTGGCCTGCGACCGCAGCGCCTCGGCGTACCGCCGCCGCGCCCGCACCGAGTTGCCGATCATCCAGGTGGCCAGCATCCCCAGGGTGGGGATCTCCGGCTGGAAGACGGCATTGTCGCCGAGGTCCAGGTAGCCGATCATGATCTCGGCACAGAGCGTCAGTACGGCGACGGTCACCGAGAGCCGACGGGACCTGGTCGCCGCGACGAACCCGACGACCAGGTTGATCGCCAGCAGTTGCAGATACCGCAGGTCGGCCAGGTAGCCCTGGTGCCACGAGTGGATCATCACCGTCATCGCCGCCGACCCGAGCAGCATCAACGCCAGGGTCGCCAGCGGGCTGCGCCGCAGCAGGACGGCGGGCAGCGCCATCACCAGGGCCGGCAGCGCGTACCGGGGGATCATCTCCAGCACGCTGTGGTAGCGGCCGGGGCCGTCTGAGACGATCGCCACGGTCAGGGCCAGTAGCACGGGGAACGCGGCGACTCCGCACCAGACCAGTGCCGTCCGCACCCCCGCCGGCAGGCGGTGGCGCAGCGGTGGCCGGAGCAGGTGCGGGGTGGCGTCCACGCGGCGAGACTAGCCACCGGCCGGCCGGTGCGGCATCCGTCCACGGACGTAATTCCGCAGGCTGGCGCCGCCCGGACGGTTGCCGCCGCCGGCCCGATGTCCCAGGCCGCCCGATTCGGCAGCGTTGCCGTCGTGATCGAAGTCAACGACCTGACCAAGCGATACGGTCGCAAGACCGCCGTCGACGCCCTCTCCTTCACGGTACGGCCCGGGCACGTCACCGGCTTCCTCGGACCGAACGGTGCGGGCAAGACCACCACGCTGCGGATGATCCTCGGTCTGGACGCACCGACCCGGGGCACCGCCACGGTCGGCGGCGTGCCGTTCCGGACCCACCGGCGCGGGCTGCGGCACGTCGGTGCCCTGCTCGACGCGAACCACGTGCACGGCGGACGCAGCGCCAGGGCACACCTGTCCGCCCTGGCCCGCAGCAACGGCATCCCGCCGCGCCGGGTGGACGAGGTCCTCCGGGAGGTGGGGCTTGCCGAGGTGGCCCGGCAGCGCGTCGGCGGGTTCTCCCTCGGCATGAAGCAGCGACTCGGCATCGCGACCGCGCTGCTCGGTGACCCGCCGGTACTGCTCTTCGACGAGCCGATCAACGGGATGGACCCCGAGGGGGTGCGCTGGGTCCGGCACCTGTTCCGCCGGCTGGCCGCGGAGGGCCGGACGGTCTTCCTCTCCAGCCACCTGATGACCGAGATGGAGAACACCGCCGACCAACTCGTCGTGATCGGCCGGGGCCGGCTGGTCGCCGCCGAGTCGCTGACCGGCTTCGCCGCCCGCAGCAGCCGGCGCAGCGTGCTGGTGCGTACCCCACGGGCCGCCGAACTCACCGCGCTGCTGACCGCCGCCGGAGCGCGGGTGGAGGCGCAGGAGAGGGTCGATTCCGAGGTACGCACGCTGACCGTGATGGGGCTACTGGCCGAACAGATCGGCACCCTCGCCTTCGACCACCGGATCGTCCTGCACGAACTGGCCACCCGGACCGCCTCACTGGAGGACGCCTACCTGGAACTCACCGCCGACCGCATCGAATACCTGGCGGGGCAGTCCCGATGAGCACCGACACCGCCACCTCGGCACCGAATCCGGCACGCCGGGCCGAAGCGCTCGCCGAGCCACCTGCCCGGTTCCGCGACCTGCTCGGCGCCGAGTGGATCAAGGTCTGGTCGCTGCGTTCGACACCCTGGACGCTGCTGCTCAGCACGCTCTTTGTCGTCGGTACCGCCACCATGGAGGCGCTCGACGACTACCGCGACTTCCCGAGCATGAGCCCGGAGGCGCAGCGAGAGCCGATGTTCGCGCTCTCCGACGCGTTTCCGCTGATGGGCTACTGGACACTGGCACTCGTCGCGGTCAGCGCGGGCGCGATCGTGGTGGTCGGCGAGTACGGCAGCGGTCTGATCCGCACCACCACCGTCGCGGTGCCGGCCCGCGGCTCGGTGGTGCTGGCCAAGGCGGTCGTGGTAGCCGTGCTCTGGACGGTGGCCGGCACCCTCGCCGCGAGCGGCGCGTTCACGGTCTCCCAGGCCATCCTGAGTGGGCGGGACGCGGCGATAGCGATCACCGAACCGGTCGCGCTGCGCGCCCTGGCCGCCGCCGCGCTGCTCCCCACGGTCTGCGCGCTGATCGGACTGGGCCTGGGGGTCCTGATCCGGCACGGCGCCACCACGATGGTCACCGGCATCTTCACGCTGCTGATGCTGCCGCAGTTCTTCTCGATCCAGACGCGGTGGACCGCCGAGATCAACCACGCGATGGTGCTCACCGCATGGCAACGGTTGACCGCGATGTGGGTACCGCCGCCGGCTGACGGTTTCTCCCAGCCCGACGTCGCCGGGTCGTGGATCGTCTACGCCGCCTGGCCGGTGGCCGCGATCGTCGTCGCCCTGATCGTGGTACGCCGCCGCGACGTCTGAGCGGCCGTCCCGGACCGCATACCGGCGACGGTCTCGGTCCCGGGACGGTTGCCGGCGGTCAGTCGATGCTGGCGTGGCGGTCGGCCGATCCGGCGCGCAGGGCCAGCCCGGCCAGCTGGTCCTGCTCCGCTGACCGCCACGGGTCGCCCCGGTGCCCACCCGTTCGACGATCTCGTTCATGATGGCGTCGTCCAGCACCGTGCCGTGAAACTCGAGGAGCGGCCCCCTGACCACGGCCGTAGCGTACGGAGTGCGGAGTGGGCGGACACCGAGAGCCGCGGGAGGCGGGGGCGTGCGTCGCAGGCGGTGGCACAGTGCCCGACACGGCGTCGGCGAGGTGGTGACTGTCGGCGGCGCGGGTGCCCCGGTCGCCCCGGGGTCGGCGACGGTCGAGCCGGATCGTTACGGCAGGGCATGAACGGCGGCACCGAACAGGACCGGCGATGGTTGAGGTCGGCCATCGAACTGTCCCGGCTGTCGCCACCCTCGCCGACCCACTACGCCGTCGGAGCGATCATCGTCGACCGGTACGGCGTCACGCTGGCCACCGGCTACACCGGCGAGACCGACCCGCACCACCACGCGGAGGAAGCCGCACTGACGAAGCTCGCCGCCCGGCCCGGCCTGGACCTGGGCCGGGCGACGCTCTACACCTCGATGGAGCCGTGCACCATCCGCAGGTCACGGCCGGATCCCTGCACCGACCTGCTGCTCGACGCCGGCATCGCGCGAGTGGTGCTGGCCCTGCGGGAGCCGCTCCTCTTCGCCGACTGCGACGGCGTGGCGACCCTGCGCGACGGCGGGGTCGACGTCGTCGAGATCAGCGAGTTGGGCCATCTCGTGATCGCGATCAACGCCCACGTGCTCGGGCCGGCTGACCGTCGTCCGAACGGCTGGTGATCTGACAGCGGGGTCAGGCGATGGCGCGGTCAGGTCGGGACGGCGGCGCGAGCTCAGTCCGTACCGGTGCGGGTTTGGGAAGGGCGAGCAGCGCGACCGCGCCGGCCAGGCCGTAGGCGGCGGCCTGGGTGGCGATGGCCGGCAGGATCCCGACGCGTTCGCCGAGCGCGCCCGCCGCGACCGTGTCACGCAGCATGGCCGATGGATACAGAAAGAGCAGCAGGTCAAGGGCGCCGAAGACCACCGCAGCCCAGCCGGACAGCTTCCGGCCACGGGCTCCAGGTCCCCGTGCCGTGTCAACCGCCCCGGCTTCCGGGAGGCGGCGGGCTGCGCCGGGGAGTATGACCCGGTCGGCCACACCCGACCGAAGCCTCCGTCGGCGGCTACTCCGCGTAGGGCTGGTCCTCTCCGTGCGCACTGTAGCCGAGGCTCCAGATGTAGCCGTCCGGGTCCGCGAAAGAGCCGCCGTAGCCACCCCACGGCAGAGGGCCAGCGGACTTGAGGATCGTGGCACCGGCCTTCTCGGCCTCCGCCATGACCTCGCTGACCCGTGTCTCGCTGCGGACGACGTAGGTGAGGACCAGCCCGCTGAAGCCGCTGCCCTCCGGGGTCGTACCCACCTGCTCGGCCAGACCTTCACGGCCGTAGAAGCCGACGGGAGACCCGCCGTCCGGTGCGAAGAACACCGAGACGCCGTAGTCCTGCTCGATCTTCCAGCCAAGACCCTCCGTGTAGAACCGCTTGGACGCCTCCATGTCCCGAACGCCGAGGAGGATCGAACTCACGTGCGCTTTCATGCCTCGTCTCCTTGCTTGTGCTTGTTGGTGATGCACACGAGAATCACGCTACGAGCGGCTCCGGGGACCACGCTTCTTGAATCCTGATCGGTTTGATCACCTGCATCGCCGGGAAGGATGCGTCCCCGCCGCCCGAGGGCGGTCGAGCGGGCGGTTGTATACCGCTCCTGGGCCCAGTGAACCTGTCAGCCTCCCTTGCGGTGCAATGGATCGCCAACCACTCCTTCCGCGACCACCGGCACATCGTGGTCGGCGTCGGCGACTGCTGCCCCTCCCGCCGACGACCACTTCACCTTCCTCACCTCCCACGACCTTTCCTCACCTCTCACGGCCCAAAGCCACTGGTGATCGGAGAGGACAAATCGACAGCGGCGCATGAGGATCGCCTGGGCCTAGGCTGCATACATACGCCGTGACCAGCGTCCTGCCGATGGAGCTCCTTGGCAGGGCAGGCCTGCCAAGGTCAGCACGGGAGGAGATGGGAATGCGGCGTGACGATGGTGGCGACGTGGGGTGCTGCGGGTGTCCGCAGGCTGGGCGCGATCGGCGCCCGCGTCGGTGGAAGGTGGTACTGATGCTGCTGGCCATCGCTGTTCGGGCTGGTGACTGGCTCTGGCGTCGCCACGAGGGGCCATAGGAGGTTTCCGGGCTTGGACCAGCCTGGTCAGGGCTGGTCCAAGCCGGGCGCGTCCATCAGCGCCCTCGGCGGTACGGCGGGGCCCGGCGCCGCCGGCTGCGAAGCGAGCGACGCGACGGCAGGACCTGTTGCAGATCCTGGAGACCTATCCCCAGGGACGAGCTGTTCCAGATCAAGACCGACGACCTCTACCACACGGTCATCGGGGTCACCCGGGTAACCGAGTCGATGCTGGCCCGGGTGCTTCGGGGGTGGCGCCGGTACCAGCACCGACCACGAGGTCAGCATCAGGTCTGCCGGTCGCGTCCGGTTCCGGGCGCGTTCGCGCGAGCGAGGTGGTCGGGGAGTACCGCTTCCTGGGCATGCTCGGAGCCATAACCAAGGGGCTGGAGTGGTTTTTCGCCTGGAAACTACGGCGAGGCCAGGTTGGTGTACCGCACGCCACAGCGGTGCCGCTCTTTATGGGCGCCTCAAGAGGCGTTCGCCCCGCCGATCCCGGTCCGTCGGCCGCCCCGGCGGGCACGGGCCGCCCAGATGACGTACGCAGGATCGCGGTCGAGGTTGTGCCGGTCTCGGTCGTAGCGGCGGGTCGTGCGCGGATCCGCGTGTCCCATCGCGTCCTGCACATCCTCCAAGGACACCCCTTCGGCGCGGGCAGTGGTGGCGAACGCGTGCCGCAGCGAGTGCGGCGACAGCCTTGCCCAGGCGTGGATGCCCGCTGCCTGGGCGAGTCGGCGGACCAGCCGGAACACCGCGTTCCGGTCCAGCCGCGCACCGGTCGCGGTGACCAGCAGTGGACCGGTCAACTCCGGCACGCTCAGCCCCTGGGCGGCGGCCCGGGCGGCCAGATAGGCGTCCACCGCATAGGCGGTGCCGGGGGTAAGGGCGCGGCGACGGACCTTGCCGCCCTTGCCGACAAAGCGGATGCTGCGATGTCCGCGCTCGGTGCCGAGATCGGTCAGGTCCAGCGAGATCAACTCGCCGACCCGTAGCCCCAGATCGGCCAGCAGGGTGATGGTGGCCCGGTTCCGGATGGCGGTCGGTCCAGTGTCGGCCTCGGCCGCGGCCAGCAGCGCATCGACCTCGTCGGGGGTCAACCCGACGGTGGCGGAGTGGTCCCGGTCGACCCGCGGGCGGTCGGCGGCGGCCACCGGATTGGTTTCGACGGCGTGCAGCTTGACCAGAAACTCGTACCAGCTGGACAAGGCGGAGAGGCGGCGGGCGACGGTGGCCGGGGTGAGCGGGCGGCCACTGCGGAGCCCCAGCGTCGCCTCCAACTGACGGGCGTACGCGTTGACGTCGAGGAACGTGGCCCGCAGCGGATCGAGGCCATGGCTCTTGCACCAGCTCAGCCAGCCGGCGACGTCCCGCCGATAGGCGTCGCGAGTGTGCTCCGACAGCCGCCGGTTGCCCAGCCAGGCTTCGGTGAAGTCGGCGGGCCCAGCGGCTGTCAGCGCGGGGCTGCTCGACCTGCGGGGCACGACGTCGGGAGAGAGCATGTGAGAAAGGCTCTCAGCTCAGATGTGGATTCGTGCCGAGGCGCGCCCGGCAGGACGCCATCGTCGGGGACCGCCGGTCGGGCCAGGACAGCGGGGGTATTGCCGCCGACCACCGGGAACATCGGAGGTACCCGCTATCCTCCCGGCGTGCTCTCCCAGATCAGAGGCTTGTCCCGCCATTTCACGGAGGAAACGCTCCGGACGTACTTGTTGGACCGCTCGGCGCGCATGGAAGACGGCTGCCTCATCGTACGAGGCTACGGTAGCCAGCGAGGCGTGTACCAGAAGGTCGCGGGTCGGGCATGGGCCCACATCGCCGCGTACGTCGTCTTCGTCGGTGACTACAGCCCTGAGTTGGAAGTCGACCACGTTTGCGGTGTGCCGGACTGTATCGAACCGACCCACCTGCGTCAGATCAGTCATGCCGAGAACTGTCGTAGCCGCCAGCAGCAACCTCGGTGCCGCAATGGACACGACCGTGAGGTCGATACCCGTACCGGCCGCTATCGCAAGGTCTGCCGCCGCTGCAACGGAGACGCGCAGAAGCGGTGGCGCGAACGGCAAGCCCGCCAGGTTGCCGAGGGCCGCGCCAGCTACGGCCGCGCAACGGACTGACGCCGGCCGCGCGGGATCCGGGGTTTCGGCGTCGCCGGGCGCCGCTGTGGGGACACCGGAACCTTGGTGGGAAGGGAAACCTTCCGGCCGATCAACACTCCGGACGGTAGGCCAGGCGCCGGTGGCGCCCGTGCCGGTGGCGACCCGGCCGCTGGGTCGCGTTTGACGAGTCGGTCCAGGTAGCTATCCGGAAGTACCTCTGCACGGGTGCGGCGGATGGGAGAACGACGAACACTGCCGTCGACGTCGTACGGCTGGCGCCGCCCCCAAGATCGAACCGCTGGCGTCCCCTTGTCGATCGGGTGCGGGCCGCAGGCAGGATCGGCTTACACCATCCTAAGTGCTTACGGTAAAGAACTGTCATTATGATGTATCACGTCTTGGTCGTTCCGGCCGCCTCTCCGGTGTCAGCTATGGGGATTAATGGATTACTGGTAATGGCAATCCAACAATCATCCCCGGTGGCTGTCGTCGGCGACCTTGTCGTCGAGAGGGCGTACTGCTGGGTGGTCTCGGTGGGAACGTGCCCGAGTCGGCGGCGGACGGCTTCGATGGACACCCCGGCGTTGATCAGTTCGACACGGTGCGCACCGCGCCGCCCTTGCCGGGGACGCGCACGTGCTCGTCGTCCAGTGGGGCGTTGGTAAGAACCGTGGCACCAGCCGCCAAGAAGATGATCTTCGGTGGCTTCGGGGCCATCGGTACGGCGTCTTCGCTGGTAGTCGTGCGACTGGCATCGCGGATGTTGGTCACGCCATGTCCATCGCGCCGGCCGCCGCTTCTGGCTGATGAGTGAGCGGCGTCACATCGACGCGGAGGCAAGGAACCTGGTTCTGAGATGTGTGGCGGCTGATCGCTTCGTTGAACCGGCGCGCGCCAGCTCGACCAGGGCTTGCGGTCAACATCAATCGAGAGATTGCCATGCATGGATGACGTTGAGTAAGCTTCCACATACATGTCGTTATCGAGACGGGAGTACGATCTGTGGGGAAGACCAGAAGTCTTCTGGTGGGCGGCCTCATCGTCGCGCTGGTGGCAGCCGTATCGGCGCCAGCTTCCGCGAAGCCGGTCGGGCCAGAGGATCCCGGCAAGGTCACGCTGACCGGACCGGCAACGGGGGAAGCACGGAAGTACGCCGCACTCTTCGCCCGTCAGGAAAAACTCAACGCTGCGGCTGACACCGTCCAGGCCGCAGCTGGCAACCCAGCCCTGTCCGGTTTCGCCGGCGCCCGGGTTGACGCCGCAACCAACACCCTGACCATCTACTGGCACGGCGAGCAACAGCCGGCGGTCCAGGCCGCGATTGCGACGGCTCGCCGTGCGGGAATCGACGTCAAGGTACAGGCTGCGGCCTACTCGCTGCACACCCTGCAGAAGGAGGCCGACCGCCTCGCGGGGCGGAGGTTCTCATCGGGCCGCGTCGTACTGGTCGGCCCGGCCCCGGACGGCAACAGCCTCGAAGTCGGTGTCACACCGGACGGCGGCAACGCCCGCGCATCCACCGACCTGCACCAGGTGAACGACGAACTGGCCAGCAACGTGAAGCTGGACTTGTCACTTGAGTCACCTGCCGAGTTCACGACCCGCGGCGCGGACACTACCCCCTACTGGGGTGGCGCGCTGATCGTCAACGGCGGCGCCTGCACCTCCGGCTTTGGTGTAAGGGGCAACAACGGTGCGGCTCGCTATCTGCTTACTGCGGCTCACTGCGGCCAGGGGCAGTGGCGAACGGGTGCCGGCACTGTTATCGGCAACACCCTCACGAACACGACCGTCGAGTACGACGGCATGCTGATCCTTACCGACGCCGGCACTGCGGTATACGAGGGTCCGTCCTTTGCCACCGGCGACACCAACACGGGACGCCACATCAACGCTGCCTCCACCAACCAAGTCGGCAACCTTGTCTGCACCGGCGGTTCCTTCTCCGGCACCGCCTGCGGCTGGACGGTCCGGGCACTCAACCAAACCCTCACGCCCGAGGGCGGACCCACGATCAGAGGCCTCGTTCGGGCAGAGGCCGCAAACCGCGTCGCCGGTGTCGGCAACGGCGACAGCGGCGGCCCCGTCTATGTGCAGTCCGGCAACGCGGGCACGGCCCGAGGCATCATCAGCCTGCGGTCGAACGTACGTGAGGAAATTGTGGCCTGCGCCGGAGTACCCAGCGGAGACATCAACGACCCTAACTCCCGGCAGTGCTCCTGGAAATGGTGGTACGTCGACATCAACCAGCAACTGTCCCGGCTCAGCGTGCACTTCGGCCCCTGACATCCGTCACTTGCCGGTGGGCCCGGACGGAATTCCGCCCGGGCCCACCGAGAACGGCGCGAACTCGGCCGAGCCCCGCTCCACCACGATCGGCTGCCGATAATGCTCGGACAGCCGCTCCGACTCGCCCGCAGCCCCATCGGCCGTCATCACACGCACCGCCGATCCGTCGGGCAGCGGACCAGCCCCGGACACGGAAATACCTTCGCCACGCCAGTGCTCCACGTCGGCCATGACACGCTCGGTCAACGCGAGCATCTCCTGCTCCGACAGACGGGCGTCCGCGAAATGGATGGCGACATCGGCGAACCGATCACGAACTACCTCGTCAAGATCGCTGCCCGGTTTACGGTAGACGGTCATGGTACCGGCGGGCTCGTCCAGCACTATGCCCCCGTACCACTGTGCGTACCTCGTGCGCAGCAAATCCTCCACCTGCTCTGCGGCCCGCTCTGGCCCGGCCTCGCCGGAACCGTCTCCTGTAGCGCACCCACCAGTAGTAGCCAACACCAGGACAACAGCCAAGGCGACCACTAATCCCGTCTTTTTAGGCATTACACTCCTCACCACGCTGGAACCGCCTCTCACGTTCGATGGTGCTCCGGCCGGCCAGGTTCCCGACCGCGTAGTCGCCATCACATCCCGTAACATCGCCGCCGCATAGGCGGAAGGCGCCTAGCGACGGTCAGGCCCACAAGAACGGTCGCGACGCCGAGCCGTCCGCAGCAGACCCAGCAGCCGCGCCGCCACATCCGCCGGCAGCTGCCCGGCGACCCGCTCGGTCAGGAACCTCTCCGCCTGGTGCAACCCCGACCGCACGATCCGGTCCACCCGATCACTCGTGGGCGGCTCGATCGACCAGGCCCGGCACTCCGCCAGCAAGGCGTCCCGAACCAGCTCGTACCGGCGTTCCTGCTGCGCGTACCAATCGGTCAGCTTCTCCGCATCCGCGACTGTGCACTCCCGAAACCCCAGATGAGCACGGATCTGCGCACGGTGCCGCTCGATGGTGCGCCCGGACCACTCGTACTGGCCCAACGAGCCCGCGTCGACACCCACCTGCTTCGCGACGTACTCCACCGCGTCCGGATGCAACTCCGCCCGGCCACGCGGAAACCGACCGAACCGGCCGTAGAACTTCAGCAGCAGCGCGAATCCAAGCCGAGTGTCCCGATGCTTGGCCGCGACCAGGTCCTGCTCGGCACCAACCACCGTCCAGTGCTCGACCAGATCCCCAAGATTCAACGAAGGGCGATTCACAGCCGCAGATCATCCGGGGCCCGACGGCGCCGGCAACAGCCCTCGCGGCTAGATCATCTTCTTGGCGGCTAGTGACAAAGTTCTTACCAACGCCCCCCAGTCGCAGGTCGGGGTCCTCGACGTGTAGGCCGCACACCTCGCCGGCCCGGGCGCCGCAGACGTAGATCGTCTCGGACAGCACACCGGGCCGCACAGCCGATCGAGGGGTAGGTCCTTGCGGGGCCATCGAAAACCGTTTGAGCCTTCCTGCCGCGTCCCCGTAGGTTGCCCCCAGCCCCAACCCGGTGAGGACAGAGGACAAAACCGCGTGACCCCGCCTGCTCTTTAGACCTGACACCTTCTTGCGCTCACCTGTAGCCGACGCTCCCGTCGGCTCTGCCGGGCTGCCCTTGTGCGCCCGATCATCCAGCGTTTGAGGCCGCGCGCGATCGGCCTCGTGTCAGGTCTGGAGAGACCATGTCTTCACCACCTCATACCGTGCTGCCCTGGGTCGTTCGTCGGACCAGGCTGCCCCTACTGTCGTTGCGGTGCGTGGACTGCCGGTCGGAGTCGGCCACCACCGGCGAGGGCAGGTTCCGCGTCAACGCCAACCGCAAGCTGCTGGACGTGTGGCTGCTGGTCCGCTGCGTATCCTGCGATCGGACGAGCAAGCTCACCGTGCACGAGCGAGTGCCGGTCAGTTCCTTCGATCCGGCCGAGCTCCACGGCTACCGCGTCAACGATCCGGAACTGGTGGCGTCCAGGTTGTTGGATCCGTTGCTCGCCCGGCGCAGCCGCTTCGCCCTGGACTGGACGGGGGCCTGGCGGCTGGACACCCCGTCGGCACGGCTCGACGAGGCGTGGCCGGTCCAGGTGGAGGTCGTCTTCGAGGATCCGGTACCGGTGCGCCCGGAACGGCTCATCGCGCAAGGGCTCGGCCTCAGCAGGCCCGAGGTACTGCGCCGGATCAAGTGCGACATTCCGCTGCGCCGCACGACGAGCGCCGGATTCACCTTCACCGTGATGGCCGGGGACTAACCGGGGATGTAGCCGCGGCGGGCCATCCGGCCCGCCCGGCTTCACCCCGACACCCATGCCGGTACCGGAAGGCTCAGCGCGCGGGATCGCGCGGGGCCGGTCGTGCCGGCCCAGCAGGGCGGTCCGGTCGGGCAGGGCGAGCTGTCGCCGGGAACGTGACCCGTACGGTGGTGCCCTGCCCGGGCACCGAGGTCACCCCGGCCTGGCCACCGTGCGCGGTCACGATCGCCTCGACGATGGCCAGACCCAGACCTGACGAGCCACCGCCGTCGCGGCTGCGGCTGGGGTCGGCGCGGTAGAAACGCTCGAACACGTGCGGCAGATGCTCCGGCGCGATTCCGTCGCCCTCGTCGCGTACCGCGATCACCACCTCGCCGTCCTCGGCGGTGACGGTGACCGTGACCGGCGTGCCGGGCGGGGTGTGCTGTACCGCGTTGCCGACGAGGTTGCGCAGCACCTGCTGGATGCGCGTGCCGTCCCCGTCGACGACCGCTTCCGCCACGCCTTCCAGGGTGATGGCCCGGTCGGCGCTGACCACCCGGGCGTCGTCCACCACCTCGCCGGCCAGCGCCGCCACGTCCACCGGCCAGCAGTCCAGCGGCCGCGCCCCGTCAAGGTGGGCCAGCAGCGCCAGCTCGTCGACGAGCAGCCGCATCCGGCCCACCTCGGCCTGCATCCGTTCCATGGCGTGGTCGAGTTCGTCGGGGTCGCGCAGCCCGCCCTGGACGTACAGGTCGATCCAGCCGTGCATGGTCGCCAGCGGCGTGCGCAGCTCATGGCTGGCGTCGGCGACGAAGCTGCGCAGCCGGTCCTCGGCTCGCCGGCGGGCGTCGAACGCCTGCTGGACCGCGGCGGTGATCGCGGCGGCCTCCGGGCCGGCGAACAGCGCGATGAGGGCCAGCCGCCACCGGGAGGAGCGCTTCACTGCTGCACCGGCCGCAGGCTGTACCCGAACCCCCGTACGGTGTGGATCAGCGACGGCCCACCGAAGTCGATCTTGCGACGCAGGTTCGAGACGAACCGCTCGACCACGCCCGCGTCACCGCCGAAGTCGTACTGCCAGACGTGGTCCAGGATCTGCGCCTTGGAGACCACCCGCCCGGTGTTGGCCAGCAGGTAGCGCAGCAGCCGGAACTCGGTGGGGGACAGCTCGACCGGGCGCCCGCCCCGGGTCACCACATGCCGGGCCTCGTCCATCTCCAGGTCGCCGCAGCGCAGCACTCCCTCCGGCCCCGCCGACGGCACGCGGCGGGAACGCCGCAGCAGCGCCTCCAGCCGCGCGGCGAGCTCCACCACGTTGAACGGCTTGCTGAGGTAATCGTCGCCGCCCAGCCGCAGGCCACGCACCCGGTCGTCCACCTCGTCGCGGGCGGTCAGGAACATCACCGGCACTCCGACGCCCTGCGAGCGCAGCAGGTGCAGCAGGTTGAAGCCGTCCGTGCCGGGCAGCATCACGTCCAGCACGATCGCGTCGGGCGTGCGCGCCTCGATCGCGGTCAGCGCGGCCGGCACGTCGCCGGCCGCCTCGACCTCGAACCCCGCGAACCGCAGCGCGGACAGCAGCAGCTCCCGCAGCCCAGGATCGTCGTCCACCACCAGAATGCGGTCCACGTTCTCTATCTCACCATCACGACGGAAGCGCGCCGGCCGAGCTGCGTGCCCTCCACATCCAGGTTCGGCAGCACCCGATCGAGCCACCGCGGCAGCCACCAGGCGCGGTGCCGGGTCAGCGCCAGCACCGCCGGCACGAGCGTCATCCGGATCAGGAACGCATCCAGCAGGACGCCCACCGTGAGCGCGAAGGCGATGGGCTTCAGCGTGGCGTCGCCGTCCGGAATGAAGCTCGCGAAGACCGAAATCATGATCAGGGCGGCCGCCGCGACCACGCGTGCCGAGGCCCGGAACCCCTGGGCGACCGCGCGTTGCGGGTCGGCGCGGTGGGCGTACTCCTCGTGCATGCGGCTGACCAGGAAGACCTCGTAGTCCATTGCCAGGCCGAACAGCACCGCCATGAGGATGATCGGCATGAAGCTGATCACCGGCCCGGTGCGCGAGACCCCGATCAGATCGGCGAGCCACCCCCACTGGAACACCGCGACGACCGCGCCCAGCGTCGCGCCGACCGACAGCAGGAACCCCAGCGTCGCCTTCAGCGGTACCACCAGCGACCGGAAGGCCACCATCAGCAGCAGAAAGGCCAGACCCACGACGACCAGAGCAAAGGGTACGAGCGAGGCGTTCAGCAGCTCGGAGATGTCGATGCCGATGGCGGTCACGCCGGTGACCGACACGGACCCCCCGCCCGCGGTCTCGATGCCGGTCACCAGCCGCTCGGTACGTTCGTCCTGCGGCCCGGTCTCGGGGATCACCGTCAGCAGCGCGTACCTGCCGTTGGCGGACAGTTGCGGGCGGCCGACGGCGGCCACCCCGTCGACCGCGCCGAGCCGCTCGGCCAGCGCCGTGGCGGCGGCCCGATTGTCGCCTTCGTTCTTCAGGTCGGCCAGGACCAGCAGCGGGCCGTTGAAGCCCGGCCCGAACGCGGCGGCTGTCAGGTCGTACGCCTGCCGCTGCGTGCTGGCCGCCGGAGCGGAACCGCTGTCGGTGAGCGCGAGCCGCAACCCTGCCGCCGGTACGGCCATGACGCCGAGCGCCGCGACGACAGCGAGGGTCGTGACCAGCGGCCGGCGGGTGACCAGCCGGACCCAGCGCGCGCCCATGGTGGGCCGGGCATCCGCGGCCTCGCGCCGAACGGTCCGCGAGCCGGGCCTCGGGCGCAGCCGGTCCCCGGCGAAGCCCAGCACCGCCGGGATCAGAGTGATCGCGACCAGCACCGCGACGATCACGGCGGCGGCCGCGGCCAGTCCCATCGCGGTCAGAAACGGTATCCGGACGACGGTCAGCCCGGCCAGGGCGATCACCACGGTGAGGCCGGCGAACACCACGGCGGCGCCGGCCGTGCCGATCGCCCGGGCCGCGGACTCAGCCACGGGCATGCCGGACGCCAACTGCGACCGGTGCCGCGCGACGATGAACAGCGCGTAGTCGATGCCGACCGCCAGCCCGAGCATGAGGGCCAGGGCCGGCGCGGTCGTCGGCAGCGTCAGCATGCCCGCGGCCGTGGCCAGGCCGGCGACGGTGGCCCCGACTCCGAGCAGGGCGGTGAGCAGAGGTAGTCCGGCCGCCACCAGGGAACCGAAGGTGATGACGAGGACGACCAGCGCGATCAGCAGGCCGGCGGCCTCGGTGCCCTGGCCACCGTCGCCGGAGCTGTCGGCGTACGCCGGCCCGCCGACCTCCACCCGCAGCCCAGCCTCGCGGGCCGGTCGGACCACGTCCTCCAGCGCTTCGAGGGAGCCGCCCTCCAGCCGGGCGCGCTTCTGCTGATAGTCCACGATGGCCAGGGCGACGCGACCGTCCGGCGAGACCGTCTTCGCGGCAAACGGGTCCACCACCCCGGCCACCTGCGGCGCCTTCGCGGCGGCGGCGAGGGTCCGCTCGATGACGACTCGGTGCTCGGTGACCTGGTGGCCGGCGGGGGCGACGAACACCACCTGCGCGGAGGTGCCCGCCGCGGCGGGGAACTGCTCGGCGACGGTGTCCAGGGTCCGCTGGGCGCGCGAGCCGGGGATCGAGAAGTCGTCCTCGTAGGAGCCACCGGCGCTGCCGGCGAGCGCCCCGACGGCGACGAGCATGGCCAGCCAGGCCACCAGGACGGTCCGGCGGCGCCGATAGGTCCAGGCGCCGAGCCGGTAGAGCAATGCGGCCATGACGGCAGACTCCCGTGGTCGTGGGTCAAGGAGCCTCAGCACACCGCCCGTGCCTGACGGTCCGGCGTCGGCGAACCTGACGGTTGCCTGACGGTCGATCCCGGACGGGCGCGTCTCAGCCCTGGGGGTGGACGACCACCTTGAGGCCCGTCCGGGCCACTGCGGCGGACAGTGCCGCGTCGATGTCGCTGAGCGGGTACGCCCCGGTGACCAGTGACGACAGATCCAGCCGGCCGCTGGTGGCCAGGGCAATCGCGCGCGGATAGACCTCGCCCATCCGGCGGGACATCACCAGGGTCAGGCCCTTGCGGCGGGCGACCGAGGCAGAGAACGACGTGCGGTCGCCGTCCGGGATGCCGACCAGCACCACCCGCGCGCCGGGCCGGGCCAGCCGCAGCGACGCGTCCACCGCGCCGTCCGTGCCGCCGACCTCGAAGACCACGTCGGCGGCGCTCTGCTCGGCATCGGTGATCGGCTCGGCGCCGAACGTCACGGCCGCCTCCAGCCGGTGCGGTAGCGGGTCGGCGGCCAGCACCCGGGTGGCGCCGGCCAGCCGCGCGAGCTGCACCAGAAACAGCCCGATCGGCCCGCACCCGACCACCCCGACCGTGTTGGCCACGCGCAGGTGCCCGAGGTCCAGGGCGTGCACGGCGACGCCGAGCGGTTCCAGCAGCGCGCCCTCGTCGTCGGAGAGCGAGTCGGGCAGCGGTACGAGCCGGTCGCTGGGCCACGCCATGAGTTGCCGCAGCCCGCCGTCACACCCGCCGTGCCCGGCGAAGACCACGTCTGTGCACAGGTTGCCGTCACCGCGCGCGCATTCGGGGCAGGATTCGCAGGGTACGGCCGGGTCGATCGCGACCCGGGTACCGTCGGCGGGCCCGCCCCGCACCACCCCGGCCATCTCGTGGCCCAGCACCAGCGGGCGGGCCAGCCTGACGTCGCCGATCGACCCCTCGGTGAACCAGTGCAGGTCCGACCCGCACAACCCGACCGAGGTCACCTCGACCAGCCACTCCCCCTCGCCCGGCACCGGCCGGTTCTCGCTGACCACCCGGACGTCGCCAGCCCCGACGAGTCGCGCCGAAAGAAAGCCGTCCGGCATGGTGACCTCCTGATTGGATACGTTCCCGGTCGCGGCTGACCCCGCAAATTCGGTGGACAGCGCATGGACAGGGCCACGATTGTGGCCAGATGCGGCAGGAGGAGATCTGGGACGCCGACGTCGCCCAGCGTTACGACACTCCCGGCAGGGGGATGTTCGCACCCGAGGTCCTCGGGCCCGTCGTGGACCGCCTCGCCGAACTTGCCGGTGCCGGACCGGCGCTGGAGTTCGCCATCGGCACCGGGCGGGTGGCCGTTCCGCTCGCCGAGCGCGGCGTACCGGTCACCGGCATCGAACTGTCCCCTGCGATGGTGGAGCAACTGCGTACCAAGGTCGACGAGACGACGATCCCGGTCGTGGTCGGAGACATGGCCACCGCCGTCACCGGTGGGAAGCACACCCTCGTCTACCTCGTCTACAACGGCATCTCGAACCTGCTCTCCCAGGCCGAGCAGGTCGCATGCTTCCGCAACGCCGCCCGTCACCTGCTGCCCGGTGGTCGGTTCGTCATCGAGCTCTGGGTGCCTGAGCTGCGCAAACTCCCACCGGGTCAGCAGGCGGTCGTCTTCGGGACCGAAACTGGCTACGTCGGTCTGGACACCTACGACCTCCTGCGGCAGCAGGTGGTGTCGCACCACTTCCGGTTCGACGACGGTCGACACGCACGTGTGTTCCGCAGTCCGCACCGCTACGTCTGGCCCGCCGAATTGGATCTCATGGCACAGTTGGCCAGCTTCGAGTTGGAGTCCAGGCACGCGGACTGGACCGGCTCCCAGTTCACCGGCGAATCCCGGTCCCACGTCTCCGTCTACCGCCTCCCGCCCGACCGCCTCAGCAGCTCGCCGGTGGCTGCGGACGCGCCGAGCCCCTAGCTGAAGTCGCGCGCCCTGACCTCGCCGACCGTGCCGGTGCCCGAGGTGCCGTAGTCGTCCATGATCAGGCCCGGCAGGCGGTCGCCTCGATCGCGATCTTATCCGCGAGATCAGCAGGGCGGCGTGGTGAAGCCTTCAAATGCCGGCGGCTCAGGCCGGTCGGTGGCGGGATGCGCCCCCGGCAGCGCCTTCATCGACGTCTTCCAGCGCGCCTTCGGCTACACCCCCGGCACCCACAACCGCCGTACCTGACCTGTGCCGGCACCGGCGTCCGCGCGCCGTACCGACAGCCGCCCCGGTCGAGCACGGCGCACGGTGGACGCCAGGGGTGCGCGGCGCCGACGCCGGCCGCCTACCGGATATTCGGTCGACCTGGCCGCAGGCGGTCACGATACTCGCGACCATGACCCGAGCCATGGTGCCGCCGTCGGCACGGTGGCGAGCCCGCCGATGAGTGCGGCACCGCTGCCGGTGCTGTGGCTCTACGGGCCGCCCGCTGTCGGGAAGTCCACCGTCGCCTGGGAGCTGTTCACCCAGCTCTCCCGCCGGATGCCCACCGGCTACGTCGACCTCGACCAGTTGGGCATGTGTTACGCCCAGCCGAGGCCGGACAACTGGGCCCCGGAGCCGGCCTCCGACCCGGGTCGGCACCGGCGGCAGGCCCGCAACCTCAACCTGGTGGCGGCGAACGTCCGGGCCGCCGGCGCCCGCTGCCTCGTCGCCTCGGGAGTCGTCGACGCCGTCCGTGGGATCGACGTCGACCTGCTCCCGCACCTGGCGCTGACGCCGTGCCGGCTGCGCGTCGAGCCGTACGAGCTGCGGCAGCGGCTGGCCGGCCGTGGCCGGGCCGGGGACGCCGCCGCCGACCAGGTGCTGGAGTACGCGGATGCGCTGGACCGCAACCACCCGACCGGCCTCTGCGTCGACACGACGGGCCGGACTGTCACCGACGTTCTCAAGCTGGTGCTGGCCGAGACCGGCGGCTGGCCGACGCTGACCGGTACGGGTGCGGCAACGGCCGCGGACCCGGCCGGGCCCTACCCGAGGTACCCCGCCGGTCCGGGCGAGATCCTGTGGCTGTGCGGCGCGACCGGGGTCGGCAAGTCCACGGTCGGTTGGGAGATCTACACGACTGTCAGCAACGCCGGGAGGCGTGCCGCGTTCGTCGACCTCGACCAGATCGGCTTCTACCGCCCCGCCGGTGTCCAGTCGCCCCGGAACCATCCGCTCCGGGCGAGCAATCTCGCCGCCGTCTGGCAGACCTACCGGGCCACCGGTCTGCGACGCATGATCGTGGTCGGTCCGGTCGGCGACGACGAGGCCGTGCGGACGTACCGGGAAGCGCTGCCGTCGGTGCGGATCACACTGTGCCGGCTGCACGCCGGCCGCGACTCGCTGACCGAACGGATCCTGCTCCGGGGTCAGGGCCAGGGCCCGCTGATCGCGGGCGACGACCTGAAGGGGCGACCGGCGGCACGGCTGCGTCAGGTCGCCGACGAGGCGACCGCCGAGGCGGAAGCCCTGGAAGCGGCGACGCTCGGCGACCTGCGCGTCGACACGGACGGCCGACCCGTGCCCGACATCGCCGGGGAAGTCCTCCGGCGCATCCGCTGGCTGGACTGACTGTCCCGACGCGGCGTACCCGCCGTTACCGGCCCGTCCCGGACCGGAGCACCTCCAGGTAGTGCTCGTTGTACATGATGCCGAGGAGGTTGCCGAACGGGTCGACCACGGACGCGGTGACGAAGCCGGGGCCGCGCTCGACCGGCTTCTCGTGCACGGTGGCGCCCAGGGACAGCAGCCGGTCGAAGCTGGCCTGGATGTCGTCGACGTGCCAGTGGACGATCGCACCGCCGACCTGGTCCGGGTGGCCGTACGGGGCGTACCGGCTGTCGAGGATGCCGAGTTCGTGCAGGTAGTCGCCGATCCGGAACTCGACGTACGCCGGTGCCCCCTCGGTCGGGCGCACGAAGTACGCCTCGACGCCGAGCAGTTCCGCGTACCAGTTCCGAGCTGCCGTGACGTCGTCGGCGAAAAGGGTGACGGTGGTGAGTCCACGCAACATGACATTTTTCCTTCCGGTCGGTGACAAGGTCCATCCTCCGAGGAAAAGTGCGCACCGATTGAGCACTTTTCCGGGCAGGATGCTGGCATGCGCGCCGACCGTCTCGTCGCCGCCCTGCTGCTGATGCAGGCCCGGGGTCGGGTGACCGCCGCCGAGCTGGCCGAGGAGTTGGAGATCTCGGTGGCCACCGCCCGCCGTGACCTGGCGGCGCTGGGCACCGCCGGGGTGCCGGTGTATCCGCAGCCCGGCCGCAACGGCGGCTGGTCGCTGGTCGGCGGCGCCCGTACCGACCTCACCGGCCTGTCCTCGGCGGAGGCGCGGGCCCTGTTCCTGCTCGTCGGTCCGGCGGCGGCCGGCTCGGACGAGGCCCGCGCGGCGCTACGCAAGCTCGTCCGGGCACTGCCGCAGACCTTCCGGGCCGAGGCCGAGGCGGCGGCCGGCGCCACCGTGGTCGACCGGACCCGGTGGAGCGGCCGGGACCGGCCGCGCCCCGAACTGGTCGACCTGCTCCAGACGGCCGTGATCCGCCGTCGGAAGGTCCGGCTGAGCTATGTCGGCGGCGACCGGAAACGCTCCGAACGGCTGGTCGACCCGTGGGGACTCGTCGACAAGGACGACGTCTGGTATCTGCTGGCCGGCACGGAGCTGGGGCAGCGCACCTTCCGGATCGACCGGATCGTCGAGGCCGAGCCGACCGAACAGCCCGCCGAACGCCCGGACGGCTTCACCCTCGGCGCCGCCTGGCGCGCGGTGGTCGGTGAGGTGGAGCAGCGGCGTTCCCGGACCTGGGCGACGGTACTCGTCGAGCCCCGGTACCTGCCGGTGCTGCGCGACCAGTTCGGCCGGCACTGCCGTCCCGACGACGAGCAGGGCGACGGGCGTGCCCGGGTCCGGCTCGCCGCACCCACCGCGCTGGACATCGCCCGCCATCTGGCCGGCTGGGGCGCCCTGGTCGAGGTACTCGAACCACCGTCGGTCCGGGCCGAGCTGGCCCGGATCGGCACCGAACTCGCCGCCCGCTACTCCGCCGACGGCTGACCGTCGCCGCCGCTGCCGACCACCACGGACCGTCACCGGCACCGCCGCCCGGATCGCGCCCGGCCGCGTGGCCTGCCCAGCCCCGCTGGCCGGATACCGCCCGGCCGCACCGGCTAGAGGCTGAGGCGGGCGGCGATCGGCAGGTGGTCGCTGTCGGTGGCCGGCAGTGCCCACAGGTCCGTGACGGTCGCGGACCGGGCCATCACCTGGTCGATCCGGGCGACCGGCGACGCGGTCGGCCAACTGAACGGGAAGGCCGCGCCGGTCGACGGCAGCAGCTCGCTGACCGGTGCCAGCCCCCGGTCCTGCACCGTGCTGTTGAGGTCACCGATCAGGATCACCGCCGCCAGCGGTTCGGCGTCGATCGCCCTGGCCAGCAGCCGGGCACTCTCGTCGCGCCGCGCGGTGCCGAAACCGTCCGGCAGGCCGAACCGCACCGACGGCAGGTGCGCCACGTAGACGGCGACGTCGCCGCCAGGCATCCGGGCGGTGGCCCGCAGCCCCCGGTTCCAGTCCGGACCGAACCCGGCCGGTCTGATGTCCAGCGGCCGGTCGTCCAGCAGTGGATACCGCGACCAGAGGCCGACGGTGCCGTGCACCGAACGGTACGGATAGTCCCGGCCCAGCACCGTCGCGTACGCCGACAGCGCAGGTGTGGTCAGTTCCTGCATTCCGATCAGGTCGGCCCGGGCCCTCGCCAGCGCGCCGGCCGTGCCCGCCGGATCGGGATTGGTGTCGCTGACGTTGTGCTGGACCACCGTGATGCCCGCGCCGGAGCCGTCCCCGGGCAGCAGCGCCCCGCCGAACAGCCCGAGCCAGGCGGTGGTGGGCAAGACCAGCGCGACCAGAGCGGCGAGCGAACGGCGCAGCAGCGCCAGCAGTACTGGAACGGCGGCTCCGAGCCAGGGCAGGAAGGTCTCCAGCAGGCTGCCCAGCCGGCCGATCCGGTTGGGCAGCAGGGCGTGGCCGGCCAACGACAGGGCGACCAGTAGGGCCAGGGCGGCGGGCAGCCACCCGCGCCGCCAGGCCGACCGGCCACGCGCCTCGACGCCCCAGCGCCGCCGTTGCGGTCGCCGGACCGTCGTCGGCTCGTCGTTCAGGGTCTCGCCCCTCCCGTTGTCGCCGACCGGCCCGCGACCGCATCACGGGTGGGCCGACAGGCAGTCCGAGTAGGACGGTGCCGACCGCCTACCGTCCCCGGTCCACCGTCACCGTCCCGGCGGCGCCGTCGACGGTGATGACCTGACCGGTTCTGATCGTATCGGTGGCGCCGGGGACGCAGATGACGGCGGGGATGCCGTACTCCCGGGCCACGGTCGGGCCGTGTGCCATCGGCGCGCCGGTCTCGGTCACCAGTCCCCCGGCGGTCAGGAACAGCGGCGTCCAGCCGGGATCGGTGGTCGGGGCGACGAGGATCTCGCCGGGCTCGACACGTGCGGTCGCCGGATCGTGCACCACCCGGGCCGGGCCGGTCGCCGTGCCCGGGGCGGCGCCGACGCCGCGCAGGGCGTCGGGTGCGGCGGCGGTGGCCGGGGCGAGCGCGACCTCGACGTCGGTGCCGTCGGAGAGCACCGCGACCGGTACGTGCCGGCGACGCAACTCCCGCCGGTACGTCGCCCGGCGCTGCGCGACCAGCGCCCGCTGGTCGACTCCGTCGCACACGGCGGCACGCGCCTCCGGGATGGTCAGGAACATGATGTCGTCGGCCTGCGCCAACCGCCCGCCGTCGGCCAGTTCCGCGCCGACCAGCAGCAACTGCCGGCGGTTCTCCCGCAGCGGATACAGCCCGGCGAACTTGCCGGCCTCCCGCAGCCCGGCCAGCACCCGCGCCCGGCGCAGCAGGAACCCGGCGAGCCGGCCCCGGACCGGTCGGCGGCGACGGACCCGGCGGACGAGTGCGGCGAGTGCCGCCTCGGCGTCGGCGGCGGCCCGGGCGAACCGCCGGTCCGGCGCCTGCTCCGGGTCGGTGACCCGCAAGTAGTTCGCGATCGAGGCGAAGACCGGGGTCGGGTCCTCGGCCCAGCGGGGTACCCCGAGGTCGACCTCGGCGGCGGCCCGGTGCCCGTACGTGTCGAGGAACGCGGACAGTCCGATCTCCGGCAGGGTGCCGGCCCGGTACCGCGTGGCGAGTTCCTCCGGCGGTGTCGTGCAGAGCAGGTCGCGGTGTGCGCCGGCCCGCTCGGCGAGCCGCCACAGCGCCAGGTCCATCTCGATGGTGATGTTGTGCGGCATGCCGCCGAGTACGGCGTGGATCTCGGCCTGGCTGGCGATCCCCTTGAGTAGTTCGGCCGGCAGGGCGGTGGTCAGGATGCCGGCGACGACCGGCCAGACGATCCGGTCGTACTGGGTCGACGGGTCCTGGGCCTCGACGAGGTCCAGCCGCTCGGCCGCGGTACGCGGTCCGGTCGACCCGGCGGCGGCCCGCTGCCGGAGCTGGTCGATCTCCTCGAAGAGCCGGACCCGGGCCGCCTCGGGCCGGGCCAGCGCGGCCACGATCCCGGCGATCGCCCGTGGCGCGGTACGCAGCGCCGGGCCGAGACCACCGGCCGGGCGGGACCGGACGCCGGGCACGGGCGCGAACCGGGGATCGGTGAGCAGGTGCGCGACCACCGCCTGGGCGCGCGGGCCGAAGTCCACCGCCATCAGCTTCACCAGTCGTTTGCGGGTCGCCGGGTCGCGGACCAGGTCGGTCAGGTCGCCGTAGAGGCGGCCGCCGATGTCGACGATCTCGGCCCTGATGCCGAAGGAGCCGAGCATGCCGGCCAGGATCACCCGCAGCGCGGACATCCCCATCGGGGTGACCGGGCGGAGCATCCCCTGGACGTGCCCGAACTCCAGGTAGACCCGGGGCTGCGGTCGGTCGGTCGGCGGCGGCAGCGGGAAGAGCGTGGTGATCGGCCGGGACTGCAGCAGCCACAGGGTGCCGTCGGAGTCGATCGCCCACTCGACGTCCTGCGGGGTGCCGAAGTGGGCCTGGATCCGCTCGCCCGCCCGGTGCAGTTCGGCGAGCTGGGCGGGGGTGAGGCAGCCGCGGTCGTCGTACCGGGTGCCGTCCAGGACGTAGTGGTCGGCCGGGGCGGTGCCGTCGACCACGGCGGTGCCGAGCCCGGGGGCGGCGTCGACCACCATCTCGGTACGGCAGCCGGTGAGCGGGTTGGCGGTGAACAGCACTCCGGCGACCTTCGCGTCGACCATGCGCTGCACCACCACCGCCATCCGGACGGTCCGCCCGTCGATGTCGTTGGCCTCGCGGTAGGCGACGGCCCGCTCGGTGTGCAGCGAACTCCAGCACTTGGCGATGGCCTCGTGCAGTGCGTCGACCCCGGTGACGTCGAGGAAGGTGTCCTGTTGGCCGGCGAAGCTCGCGTACGGCAGGTCCTCGGCGGTGGCGCTGGACCGGACCGCGACCGGCCCACCCCCCAGCCCCCGGTACGCCGCCGCCACCTCGGCCTCCGGGATCGCGCCCCGGTGGTGGGCGGCGGTGGTCAGGCAGAAGCCGTCCGGCACCCGCTCGCCGAGCCTGATCAGCTCGCCCAGCCCGGCGGCCTTGCCACCGACCAGTTCTGCCATCCCGGCAGACGTCTCGGCCAGGGTGATCACGTTCACCAGGGCCTCCCCTCTTTTTCAATACGACCGAAATGTAACCGGCTCGGCGTGCCATGTCAATACGACTGCAATGTAAAGTGGTGGGGTGCCCAGAAGAGCCGACCACGTCGCCCGCCGCCGGCAGCTCGCCGACGCCCTGATGCGACTCGCCGCCAGCCAGGGACTGGAGGCGGTCAGCCTCCGGCACGTGGCGGCCGAGGCCGGGGTGTCGACCGGCATGGTGCAGCACTACTTCCGCACCAAGGACGAGATGATGACCTTCGCCCTCGACATGGTGATGAACGATGCGGTGCAGCGGATCACCACCGAGGTGACCGCCGCCGGTCGGGTTCTCGACCCCGCCGAACTCGTCCGGACGCTGATGATCCAGATCCTGCCGCTGGACGAGCCCCGACGGCTCGAGGGGCACGTCACCCTCGCCTTCCTCGCCTACGCCGCCGTCAAGCCGGCCATCGCCGAAGGGCTGCGGGGAAGCGCCGACCAGATGCGGACGTTCATCGCCGACCAGATCCGGGCCGTGCAGGCGACCACCGGGGCGGCGCCGCGGATCGACCCGGTGCACGCCGCCACCGGCCTGCTGGCCCTGGTCGACGGGCTCGGCATCCACGTCCTCGGCCAGCACTACTCCGGCGAGCAGGCCGTCGCCGCCCTCGACGCCCACCTCGGGCTGCTGTTCGGCTCCACATCGGACCGGACCGGCGACAACCGCCACGACCGGACCGGCCAGGACCCGCCTGGCCAGAACCGTCACGTCCCAGCCGGCGACAGCCCCGTCGCCCCGGCCGGCGGCGCCAGCTCGGATCTGCCCGCCGGCACCGGATGACCGGAGTACGTCGGCCCGGCGCACCACCGTCGACCCACTCGGCCGTACGGGCCGACCCCGGCAGCCCCGTACGCTACGACCGGACCCGCGCCGCGAACGGACGGCGCCGGAAGAGGGAGGCCGCTCGGTGACCACCCGTATGGCCGTGTTCGGCGCCGGCTCCTGGGGCACCGCGTTCGCGGTGATCCTCGCCGACGCCGGCTGTCGGGTCACCATGTGGGGACGGCGCGCGGACCTCGTCGACGCCGTAAACCGCACCGGCACCAACCCCGACTACTTCCCCGGCATCCCGCTGCCGGCCGGCATCACCGCCACCGCCGATCCGGCGGAGGCCGCCGAGGGCGCCGAGTTCGTGGTGCTCGCGGTGCCGTCGCAGACCCTGCGGGCCAACCTCACCAGCTGGGCGCCGCTGATCGCCGCGGACAGTGTCCTGGTCAGCCTGATGAAGGGCGTCGAACTCGGCACCGCCAAGCTGATGAGCCAGGTCGTCGCGGAGGTCACCGGCGCCGGACCGGACCGGATCGCGGTGGTCTCCGGCCCCAACCTCGCCCCCGAGATCGTCCGCCGCCAGCCCGCCGCCAGTGTCGTCGCCTGCCGCGACGAGGCCGTCGCCCGGCGGCTCCAGACCGCCTGCCACACCGGCTACTACCGCCCCTACACCAACACCGACGTGGTCGGCTGCGAGATCGGCGGCGCGGTCAAGAACGTCATCGGGCTGGCGGTCGGCATCGCCGGCGGTCTCGGCCTCGGCGACAACACCAAGGCGTCGCTGATCACCCGGGGCCTGGCCGAGACCACCCGGCTCGGGCTGGCGATGGGCGCCGACCCGCTCTCCTTCGCCGGCCTGGCCGGCATGGGCGACCTGGTCGCCACCTGCTCCTCGCCGCTGTCCCGCAACCAGACCTTCGGCACCAACCTCGGCCGGGGCATGACGGTCGCCGAGACGGTCGCGGCGACCCGGCAGACGGCGGAGGGCGTCACCTCCTGCGAGTCGGTCCTGGACCTCGCCCGCCGGCACGACGTCGAGATGCCGATCGCCGAGATGGTCGTCGACATCGTGCGTGGCGGAAAGTCGCCGCAGGTCGCGGTGAAGGAGCTGATGGCCCGCTCGGCAAAGCCCGAGCGGCACTGACCACCCCGGCCCGTTCCCGGCTCACCCGCGGTCGGGGCGTCAGGTCCGGACGCAGACGTAGCTGGCGTACGTGGCCGGGTCGCGGCTCGGGCTCGCCTCGATGACCCGGAAACCGGCCCTGGCCAGCATCGGTTCGAGCAGCCAGCTGAAGGTGCTGTGCTCGGTGCGGACGTGGGTGGCGAGTTCGGCCCGGGTCCAACCGTCGGCGGTCGACCCGGCCGCGCCGGCCAACCAGGTCTCGAACTGCTCCGCCACCTGCGCCGGCTCGAAGGTGTAGATCAGGTCCCGCAGCAGCAGGATCCCGCTCGGCCGCAGCAGGCCGGCGACCCGGGTCAGCGCGACCGCCTTCCAGAAGTCCGGTAGCTGGTGCAGCGCGTGCCGGCTGTAGACGAGGTCGGCCGGCGGGCCCTGGTGGGTATAGCTGAGAAAGCCGGCCCGGACGACCTCGACATTGTCCAGCCCGGCCCGCTCGGCGCCGGCCCGCAGCCGGGCCAGCATCGCCGCCGAGACGTCCACCGCGACCACCCGCCGGCAACACGCCGCGGCGGCCAGGGTGAGCCGGCCGGTACCGGCACCGAGGTCGACCAGCGTGGCGTTGCCGTCCAGCCCGTGCCGGCGCAGTATCTCCAGGTCGGCCTCCGGGTCGTGACCGGCCTTGCGGTCGTAGCCGTCGACGTACGCCGGGTCGAGGTGCTCGGGTCCGGCATGCGCCAGCTCGTCGAGCCACCAGTCGGGGTGTTGCGGTGCCATCCGACTCCTCCACCGGGCCCTACGCCCCTCGCGCGACGGCCGGGTGCCGCACCGGCCCGGCGAGGCGCCAGTATCGCCGCTTTCGGCCGGCCGGGACACCGCATTTACCCGGCCGGCCGTCCCGCCACGGCCGGGGACGGGCCGCACTAGACTTCCCCGGCGATGGACGAGCAGACCCCCACCCCGGAGCCGCCGACGGAGATCCGGCCCTGTGCCCACTGTGGACGGCCGGTACCGCAGCGGGCGGCAGCGGGCCGGCCGTTCCGGTACTGCCGGGACAACGACGGCGCGTGCCAGCGGGCCTCCCGTAACCAGCGGATGCGGCACCGCAACGCACCCGGGCTGGCCGGTCAGGTGGCCCGCACCTGGGAGGTCGTCGACCGGCTCGACCAGGTCACCGAGGCGCTGGCCGAGGCGTTGCACGCCGAACTGTCCCCGGCCGGGGTGGAACGCCGGCTCGCCGAGGTGCGGGCCGAGGCGGCCCACCAGATCGCGGCGGCGCAGACCGAACGGGACGAGGCGCGCCGGGACGCCGAGACGGCGGCGGTCACCCTGCACCAGGCACAGCAGGCGGCCAGCGCGGCGGCCGCCGACCGGGCCGCCGCCCGGGAGAAGTCCGAGCGGGCCGCCCGCACCGCCGAGCGGGCCAGCGCGGAAGCCGCCGCCGCGCTCGCCGCCCGGGACGCGGCCCAGCAGGCGGCCAGCGCCGCCGCCGCGCTGCGTACCCAGGCCGAGCAGGACCGCGACGCGGCCCGCCGGGAGCTACGGGCGCTGCGGACCGAGGCGGACGCCGACCGGCGACGGCTGGCCGAGCTGACCCGGGAACTCGCCGAGGTGACCCGGGACCGGGACGCGGCCCGAGTCGCCTCGGAGCGGGCGGCCCGGTCGGCGGCCGAGGCGGTCAACCAGGCGGAACGGTTCCGGGCGGCGGCGGCCGAGGCCCGCACCGCCGCCGAGGGCGCGGCCGGGGAGGCGGCCCGGTTCCGGGCCGAGGTCGAGCGGGCGGTCGCCGACGCCGCCGGGGCCCGGTCCACGGCCGCCGCCGCGACTGCCGACCTGGAGCGGACCCGGGCCGACCTGCGGGCCGCGCGGGACACCGCGACCGCCGTGCAGGCCCGGCTCGACGCGCTGACCGGACGGCTGTCGGCGGCGGAAGCCGACCGGGACGCGGCCCTGGCCCGGGCCGGTCAGCTCTCCACCCAGGTCAGCGACCTCGCCGCCGCGCTGGCCGGGCTCAGCGCCCGGGCCGTCGCCGACGTGTCGACCGGCCGTCCGGCACCCGCCGGATCCCGCCCCGCCGGCCCGGCCCCCGAGCCGTGATCGCCTGGTTCCGGTCCCGGTGCGGCCGGGCCGGATCGGACAGCCGGAGCAAGGCGACATATCCCGGCAATTCCCCGCCGACACCGGTGATCTCGATCACCGTTGAGGAGATCCGGCTACGCTCGGAGCGTTTGACCACTTGTACGTTTCTGCCGGGCGGCGGGAATCGCCCACCCGGCACCTGTCGTTACACCGATAAGAACACGCACCACGACCGAGGGGAAAGCCGATCATGGGCGAGCGCATGCTGCGCGGGAGCCGTCTGGGAGCAGTCAGCTACGAGTCCGACCGCAACACGGAGCTTGCCCCGCGACAGACCCGAGAGTACCTCTGCGCCAAGGGCCACCAGTTCGAAGTGCCCTTCGCCGTCGATGCCGAAGTGCCGATGACCTGGGAATGCAAGTTCGACGGCAGCGTCGCCCGGCTGGTCGACGGCAGCGAGCCGGAGCAGAAGAAGGCCAAGCCGCCGCGTACCCACTGGGACATGCTGCTGGAGCGTCGCTCGATCGCCGAACTGGAGAGCATTCTCGCCGAACGGCTCGAAGAGGTCCGGACCCGGCGCGGCCGGGCCTGACCGGTCGCCGGCCGGCAGCACACCACCGCCCCCACGGCGTCGCCGTGGGGGCGGTACTGTCTCCGGCGCCACCCCGAGGCCGCCGACACGTCCCGACCGCACCCCTCGGCCGTCCACCACCGCGGTGCCGTCGCGGCACCACCACTGGCCGCGAGCCCGGCGCAGGTCGACGAGGACTCAACCGGCCATCGACGCGCCTGGTCATCGACCATCAGGGCCGGCGCGGCTCCACGATCTCGCCCTCGATCGCCCCACCCGGGGCGGCCGGCGGCCCAGGCGCCGTGTCGGCAGGCTCCGGGCGTACGTCCGGTCGCGGCTGACCCCGCCGGACCCGCACCCGACGTGGCCCGAACAGATCACCGGCGACCTGGGCGGAGACCCGCCGCTCGGCCACCCGCTGCACCTGCCCCCGCACCAGCCGGCGCAGCAGCGGCACCGTCAGCAACAGCCCGGCCAGCCCGGTAACCAGACCGGGAATCGCGAGCAACAGCCCGGCGAGCAGGCCCACCAACCCGTCGCTGACCTCACTGCCCGGCGGACGGCCACCCTCGACCGCGGCCCGCAGCCCCCGCCAGGCCCGCATCCCCTCCCGGCGCAGCAGGGCCAGCCCGAGCAGCGAGGCGGCCAGCACCAGCAGGACCGCCCAGCCGAACCCGATCCACCGCCCGAGCAGCACGAAGACCGCGACCTCCACGATCCCGGTCAGCAGCAGTGCCAGTGGCACGATCCTCAACCCTCGGCGCATGTCACCCCATCCGGATGTCGGGCCCACAAACCCCGTACGTCCAGCATGACACGCCACCGGTCACGGCCAGCGGAGCCGCTGGTCGCCGGTACCGCCCCGGCGCGACCGGCCCGGCGCCACCCGCCGGTCCGCCACCGACCAGAGCGTGACCCGCCACAACGCCTCGCCGATGATCACCGGACTCATCTTGCTCGTCCCCCGCTCCCGCTCGGCGAACGTGATCGGCACCTCGACCGTACGCAGCCCGGCCCGGTGCGCCCGCCAGGAGAGCTCCACCTGGAACGAGTACCCCTGCGAGGCGATCGAGTCGAGGTCCAGCCGGGCCAGCGCCGGCACCCGGTACACCCGGTACCCGCCGGTGGCGTCGGACAGCGGCATCCCCAACGCCACCCGGGTGTAGAGGTTGCCGCCCCGGGACAGCAACTGCCGGTGCCACGGCCAGTTCACCACCTGACCGCCCGGCGTCCAGCGCGACCCGATCACCACGTCCGCGTCCCGGGCCGCGTCCAGCAGCCGGGGCAGCTCCTCCGGGGCGTGCGAGCCGTCGGCGTCCATCTCCGCCACGGCGTCGTAGCCGTGCTCGGCCGCGAAGGCGAACCCGGCCACGTACGCGGCACCGAGACCCTGCTTGCCGGGCCGGTGCAGTACGTGCACCCGGGGGTCCGCTTCCGCCATCCGGTCCGCGATCGCCCCCGTGCCGTCCGGACTGTTGTCGTCGACGACCAGGATCTCCACAGACGGCGCCGCCCGGTGCACCCGGTCGACGATCACCCCGATGTTGTCGGCCTCGTTGTAGGTGGGCACCACCACCAGCACCCGGCCCACCCCCGGATAGCCGTCCCCGCCCCCATCCGATCCGTTCGACTCATTCACCGCTCCTCCGCATCCGCCGGGTCGCCGGCCGTCGCCGTACCGACCCCGGGAAGCGGACGCCGACGGGTCAGCAGCGTCGCGGCGGCAAGCGCCGCCACGGCCATGGCCAGCAGCGCCACCTCCGGCCACAGGCCGATCCGGGTGGCGACCGTACGGGCCTCCCCGAGGTGCATCTGCCGGGTCACCACCGCCCTGGTGTTGAACCCGGTCGCCCCGGTTACCCGCCCATCGGCCCCGACGAACCCGGAAACACCGACCGTCGACGCCATCAGCGCCTCCCGGCCGTGCTCCACCGCCCGCAGCCGTACCATCGCCAACTGCTGCTCGGCCTCCGCCACGTTGAACGTGGCGTTGTTGGTCTGCACGACCAGCACCTGCGCCCCACCGGTCACGGTGTCCCGGACCACCTCGTCGTAGGCGACCTCGAAACAGATCACATCGCCCAGCGTCACCCCGCCGACCCGCAGCACCCCCGGTTCGGTGCCGGCCACGAAGTCGTTGCGGACCCGGTCGACCTCCTTGCTGACCATCCGGGCGATGTCCCGCAGCGGCACGTACTCGGCGAACGGCACCGGATGCCGCTTGATGTACATCTGCGACCCGTCCAGGCCGGTACCCGGCAACCACACCAGCCCCGCGTTACGCACCTGCCCCTTGTCCGGGCCGAGCAGCACCGCCCCGACCAGGATAGGCGCGCCGATCGCGTTCGCCGCATCCGAGATCCGCCGCCCCGCCGACGCGTTGCGGGTCGGGTCGACGTCGCTGGAGTTCTCCGGCCACACCACCAGGTCGGGCCGCTCCGCCTCGCCCCGCGCGACCTGGCCGGCCAGCTCGATGGTGGCGTTGACGTGGTTGTCCAGCACCGCCTGCCGCTGGGCGTTGAAGTCGAGCCCCATCCGGGGCACATTGCCCTGCACGATCGCCACCCGGGCGGTCTCCGAGCCGGGCCCGGCCAGCGGCACCAGCAGCCCGCCCGCCACCAGGGCCGCCGCCCCGGCGACGAACCCGGCCCCGCGCAGCCAGCCGGCCACCGGCAGCCCCCGCCACGGCCGCCACACCGCCACCACCAGCAGCCCGCCGGCCACCGCCACCGCGAAGGTGACCAGTGGGGCACCCCCGTACGCGGCCAGCCGCAGCATCGGCGAGTCACCCTGGCTGAACGCCAGCCGCCCCCACGGGAACCCGCCGAACGGGGTCCGGTCGCGCAGCGCCTCCTGCGCCACCCACAGCACCCCGGTGACCAGCGGCCACGACCAGCGGAACCGGTCCACCAGCGGACCGGTGAACGCCAGCGCCAGCCCCAACAGCCCCAGATAGGCCGCCTGCAACCCGGACAACAGCAGCCACGGCACATTACCGGTGTAGAGGTTCGTCCAGCTCAGCATCGGCAGGAACAGCGCCAGCCCGGCCAGGGCGCCGAGCCCGAACCCGGCCCGCATCCGCCGCCGGTGCACCGCCACCGACAGCAGCGCCACCCCGACCGGCGCCAGCCACCACACCCCGTACGGCGGAAACGCCAGCAGCAGCACCAGCCCGGCGCCGAGCGCGGCCGGCAGCGCCAGCCACAGCGGCAAAGGTCTTCCGGCCGGCTCGGCGGGCCGGTCCCCGCTCTCGGCAGTCTCGGTCGGCTCGGCCGTCACCACTGTCACGCGCGCCTCACGTCTTCTCGAACGCCACCGGCCCCGGCGCCGGTGAGACCACCTGCCGAAGGCTACCGGCCCGGCCACCCGGACCGGCAGCCGCGACGCTCCCGGATCAAATCCCGGCGCTGCGAACCCACCGAACCAGTCGAAATGCGGCCCGAATCGGGTGCCGGCGTGCCGGCGACAACGGCCAGCACCGAACGAAAGGGACAGAGGCCGGCACCGAGATGAAAATCGGGGCGCGGCCGACAAGCCGCGCCCCGATGCTCCCAGGCCCTCCCCGGCCGGTGTGGTAGGGCATTGCCACACGACCTTCGGACCGACCGGACGTGAACTGGCTGTTCCCGTCGGGCCGTTGTCTACTGGCCGCCTGCACCACCCTGCCCGAGCACCGGTAACCGCAGCCGGTTCGCGCCGCCCCGCCGACCCCCGCCCGCTGGACCTGGCCGTTGCGACGACACGAACACATGTCGCTCGGCCAGCGGACGAAGGGACGAAGCGAACAACAGCCGCTTCCCGTTGTAGGACTCAAAGACGGTACGTGGTACCCCCCGGGCACTGTCAACCGCCCCCGGCCAGTCGTCCGATTCGGGCGGCGTGTCGGGATCCGCCGCGCCGCGCCGCCCCCGGTTCGTCTCCCGTTCGCCCGCCGGACACCGCCCGGTAGCCGACTCAGCTAGCCGACTGAGCCGGCCAGCAGGTGCCGGTCCAGCAGCCCGGCCGCCGCCACCGGATGCGGCTGCGCCAACAGTCCGGCCGCCGCCAGCACGTACGTGACGTCCACCACCGTACGGGCCGACCGGGGCAGCGGCCAGCCGCCGGCGTAATCGGTCGACACCCCGTCGAGCAGCCCGGCCGCGACCACCGGACCGGCATGCCGGAACACCCCGCCGGAGCCGACCAGCAGCCGGACGTCCCGCAAGTCCCGCCCCGGCTGCCCGGCCACACCGCCGCCCCGGGCGTGCCGGCGTACCGCCACCACGGCGGCCAGCGCCGCGATCCGCCGCTCGGCCGCCCGCTCCCCGGCCGTCGCCACCAACCGGCCCGGTTCGGCCGCCAGCGTCGCCGCCACCGCCGCCAACGGGCCCTCCTCGCCCGGGGACAGCAGCCGCTCCGCCACCGCCGCCCGCACCACCCCGGGCGCGCTCCACCGCATCCCCAGATCACCCTCGACGGTCCGGGCCCGCCACAGCGTCCCGGCCGCCGGCCGCCCCGGACCAGCGGCCCGCTCGTCCGGCACCAGCACCGAGTACACGTCGGTGGTGGCCCCGCCGACGTCGACCACCAGCAGATCCCCGCCGAGCCGGTCGGCGAGCGACTCCACCCCGGTCAACACCGCGTCCGGGGTCGCCGCCCGGACCAGCCGGGCGAACCGGCCGCCCCGGGAGAGCCGCTTGCCGCCGATCACGTGCCGCAGGAACACCTCCCGGATCGCCGCCCGGGCCGGCCCCGCCGCCAGTACGCCGATCGACGGCAGCACGTTGTCGGTGACCGTCACCGGCACCCCGCGCCCGGCCAGCGCCTCCCGGACCGCCGGAGCCGCCACCGCGTTGCCGGCCACCACCACCGGCACCCGAAAGCGCGCCCGGGCCAGCCGGCTGGCGTTCGCGGTCAGCACCTCCGCGTCACCGCCGTCGGTCCCGCCGACCAGCAGCACCACGTCCGGCCGGGCCGCCCGCAACGCCGCCAACCCCGCCCCGTCGAGCCGACCCGCCCCGACGTGCACCACCCGGGCCCCGGCCGACAACCCGACCTGGTGCCCGGCCCGGGCCGTGATCAGCTCCTCGTAGCCGAGCACCGCCAGCCGCAACCCGCCACCGGCCGACGAGCAGACGTACCAGGGCGCCGACCCGGCCCCGGACAGCCCGGCGGTCGCCTCGGCCACCGCCGCGTCCAGCCCGTGCAGCACGTCCGTGCCGACCGTGGTCCGGCCGGACGCCGAGGCCAGCAACGCACCGTCGGCCAGATCCACCACCGCCACCTTCGTCCAGGTGGAGCCGACGTCGGCGCAGACCGCGTACGAGGTCACCGCTGCCAGGGCCCGCCACCGGCCGGTGCCGGCGGCACCACCACCGTGCCGACGGCGGTCACCGCCACCAGCGGCGGATCGAGTACCTCGGCCGCCGACCCGCCCCGGTCCGGCCGGCCCCGGCACACCACCCGGCACTCGAACTCGCACGTCCGGCTGCGGCTGCCGACCCGGACCACCGTCGCCGCCACCTCCAGCACGTCCCCGGCCCGGATCGGCGCCTGGAACCGCACCTCGGCATAGCCGGCGAACAACCCCTCGTCGCCGTCGGTCCGGATACACACCTCGGTCGCCACGTCGCCGAACAAACCCAGCGCGTACGCCCCGTCCACCAGGTTGCCGGCATAGTGCGCGTGCGAGTACGGCACGTACCGGCGGTGCAGCACCGTCAGCCCCAGCCGTGGATCCGCCGCCCCGTCCCGTCCGGTCACCCGGCCACCCCTTCCACTCCCCGGCCCGCTGACCGATCCCGATCACCCGACGCTGCCGCCGCCCGGTCCGGTCCAGCCGGGCCGCCGGCCACCAGCCGGTGCACCAGATAGCTGGCCACCTCGCCCGGCGTGGTGCCCCGGCCGAAGATCCGATCCACGCCCAGTTCCCCGGCCATCAACTCGTCGAACCGCGGACCGCCGACCACCAGCAGCGGACGCCGGCCCGCCGGCATCGCCTCCCGGAACGCCGCCGACATCTCCCGGGTGTTGTGCAGGTGCGCGTCCCGCTGCGTCACCACCTGCGACACCAGCACCGCGTCCGCCCGCTCCACCCGGGCCGCCGCCACCAGGTCCGGCACGCTCACCTGGGCGCCCAGGTTCGTCACCCGCAACTCCCGGTAGTACTCCAGGCCCTTCTCGCCGGCGATCCCCTTCACGTTCAGGATCGCGTCGATCCCCACCGTGTGCGCGTCGGTGCCGATGCACGCGCCGACCACCGACAGCTTGCGGCGCAGCCGCCGCCGGATCAGGGCGTTGACCTCCTTCGCCGACAGCAGCGGATAGTCCCGCTCCACCACCCGTACCGCCGACAGGTCCACCAGATGGTTCACCCGGCCGTAGACGACGAAGAAGGTGAAGCCGTCACCCATCTGCCGGGCGTGCACCAGCATCGCCGGGTCCAGCCCCATCTTCGCCGCCAACTGCAGCGCCGCCCCCTCGGCCCGCTTGTCGTGCGGCACCGGCAGGGTGAACGACACCTGCACCATCCCGTCCCCGGTGGCGTCCCCGTACGGCCGCACCACCGGACCACCGCTCACGATCCCGCCTCCAACAGCTCCGTCGCCGGGTTGTAGTAGTCGTCCGCGTGCACCGCCACCCCATCCAGCCCCCGACCCCGGTCCGCCGGCCGCTTCGTGATCCCGAACGTGCCATCCGCGATCGCCGGCAACAGCCCGCCGTCGGCGATCCGCTCCAGCAACGCCACCGCCTCGGCCAGCACCGTCGCCGCCCGCCGCTGGATGAACCCGCCCGGCGCCGGCACGAAATCCTCGTGCAGCCCACCGGCCGCACCCAACACGTACCGGACGTTCTGCAGGGCGATGTCCCGGTCCGACAGCCACGGCGTCACCACCGCCTCGGTCATCATCCCGACCAGCAGGATCCCCTGCCCGGTCATCGCACCGACCAGGTTGAAGAAGCCGTCCAGTAGATTGCCCCGGAACACGTCCCCGGTCATGTGCCGGGTCGGCGGCATCCACTTCAGCGGCGCGTCCGGGAACAACTCCCGGGCCAGCAGCGCGTGCGCCAGCTCCAGCCGGAACGACTCCGGCAGATCCGGGTCGATCTCGAACGCGTGCCCCAGCCCCAACTGCGCGTCCGGCAACCCCGCCTCGTGCGCGAAGTACTCGTTGAGCAGCTGCGACACCGTCACCGTGTGCGCCTCGTCGACCGCGTCCGCCGTGGTCAGGTAGTTGTCCTCACCGGTGTTGATGACGATGCCGGCCCGGGCGTGTACCTGCCGGGAGAACCGCTGGTCCACGAAGGTCCGCACCGGATTGATGTCCCGGAACAGGATCCCGTACATCGAGTCGTTGAGCATCATGTCCAGCCGCTCCAGCCCGGCCAGCACCGCCATCTCCGGCATGCACAACCCGGAGGCGTAGTTGGTCAGCCGCACGTACCGGCCCAGTTCCTTCGAGGACTCGTCCAGCGCCGCCCGCATCAGCCGGAAGTTCTGCTGCGTCGCGTACGTGCCGGCGAAACCCTCCCGGGTCGCCCCCTCCGGTACGTAGTCCAGCAGCGACTGCCCCGTCGACCGGATCACCGCGATCACGTCCGCCCCGGCCCGGGCCGCCGCCTGCGCCTGCGGAATGTCCTCGTAGATGTCGCCGGTCGCCACGATCAGATAGATCCACGGCCGGCGAGCGGGATCGCCGTGCCGGCGTACCATCCGGTCCCGCTCCGCCCGACGGCGGTCGATCCGGCGCAGCCCGGCGCCGACCGCCCGCCGCGCCGCCGCCCGGGCCGACCGCGCCGCCCGGCCCGCCGGCACCTCGAACCGGACCGACCCGGCAGCCGCCTTCTGGGCCAGCAGTGTCACCGCCGCCCCGACGTCCGAACCGGCCGGCGCCGGACCCAGCTCCCGCCGCAGCGCGTCGAAGACCGGCACCGCCACCCCGTGCGCCAGCCCCACCTCCGCGACCACCGCGTCGACCAGCCGGTTCACCCACGGAATCCCGTCCGGATCCGCACCGGTCACCCCGGCCAGCCGCAACACCGCCCGCTCCACCGACACGGTCGTATGGCCCCGGGCCAACTCCACCACCGGCCGCCCGGCCCGCCGGGCCAACTCCCGCGCCCGGCGGACCAGCACCGGATCCAGCGCCAGCTTGCCGCCCGCCCCACTACCCGGCGCCATCGGCGACCCTCCACCGTCCCGTCACGACGCGTCCTCCCCGTCGTAGATCACCGAACCGCGCAGCACCGTCCGGCGGCACGTCGGCAGCGGCGTCGGATCGTCCGGCCCGCGCTCCTCCGGGCTCGCCGACACCAGCACCGGCAGCCCACCGTCCACCCCGGCCGGCGCCGACCAGACCGCGAACGTCGCCGCCGCCCCCGGCACCAGCACGCCCTCGGTCAGCCGGGGATCCCGGCCACCCGCGCCCGCCGGCACCGCCCGCCAGCCACCCCGGGTGTGCGCCGCGAACGCCGCCCGCACACTCATCCGCTGCGCCGGGTTGAAGTGCGCCACCGCCGCCCGCACCGAACCCCACGGATCCAGCGGCGTCACCGGCGAATCCGAACCGAACGCCAGCGTCACCCCGACCCCGTGCATCGCACCCATCGGATTCGACTCCAGCGACCGCCGCACACCCAACCGCGACGCGTACATCCGCCGCTCGCCGCCCCACAACCGGTCGAACGCCGGCTGCATGCTCGCCACGATCCCGTACTCGACGAAGCCGGCGATCAGGCGCTTGCTCATGATCTCGGCATGCTCGACGCGGTGCCGGGCCGCCCGCAACCGCTCCACCCCGAGCACCTGCGCCGCACCGGCGAACCCGGACAGCACCGTGTTGATCGCCGCGTCCCCGATCGCGTGGAAACCGCCCTGCACCCCGTGCGCCGCACAGTCCAGCAGATGGTCCCGCACCTGCTCCGCCGTCAGGTAGCCGTGCCCGCACGCTCCCGGCTCACCGTCGTCGTACGGCACCGACAGGTGCGCCGTACGCGCACCCAGCGCCCCGTCGGCGAACAGGTCACCGCCGGCACCGACCGCACCCAGCGCACGGGCCCGCTCCGCACCCATCAGCTCGCCCCAGTAGCCGTACACCTCCGGACCGTCGCCACCGGAGAGGGACAGCAGCGTGGTGAAATCCGCCTCGCCGGAGATGTCCGGACCGCCGCACTCGTGCACCGCCGCGATCCCCAACGACGCCGCCCGGCGCAACGCCAGCCGCTGCGCCGACCGGCGCTGGGCGTCGGTCACCGAACCCAACGCCAGCTCCCGCACCAGGTGGTGGGCGTCCCGGCGCAGCCACCCCGACGGGTCGTAGCCGGGAATCCCGGCCACCTCCGGCACCGCCGCCAGCAGCGCCGACGAGCAGAGCGCGGAATGGATCGACGCCTGGGACAGGTACACCCGCCGGCCACCGGCCGCCCGGTCCAGCTCCGCCGCCTCCGGCATCCGCCGGTCCGACCAGCCCGACTCGTCCCAGCCGTGTCCCAGCACCACCGCGTCGGCCGGCAACCCCGCCGCAAACCCGGCGACCGCCGCACAGACGTCCGCGGCCGACCGCGCCCCGGACAGGTCCAGCCCGGCCAGCGCCAGCCCGGTGTCGGTGGCGTGCACGTGCGCGTCCACGAACGCCGGGGTCACCAGCGCGCCGTCCAGCTCCACCACCCGGTCGGCCGCCGGGGCGTCGGCATCGGCACCGAGCCAGTCGATCCGGCCGTCCCGGACCAGCAGCGCGGTCGCATGCGGATCGGCCGGACAGTACAACCGGCCGCCACGGTAGAGAGTCGAGGGGTTCGTCATGGCATCAGTCTGCCGCGAGCCGGTCCGTGAAGAGCGCGCGCACTCCGGGCACCGTACGCAGCAGCGACAACGCGTACTCGGCATGCCCCGGCAGGTAGCCGTTGCCGATCAGCATCGTCACGTCGGCGGCCAGCCCTTCCGCACCGAGCGCCGCCGAGGCGAAACTCGTGGCCATCGAGAAGAAGACCACCGTCCCGCCGTCGGCGGTGGCCAGGATCGCGCCGTGCTCGCAGCCGGGCACGTCGACACAGACCACTGTGACGTCCGCCGGCCCGCCCAACGCGCCGGTCACCGCCGCCGCCAACCCCACCGGGTCCCGGGCGTCGGCGAGTACCACCTCGTCGGCGAGCCCGGTGGCGAGCAGCCGGTCCTGCTCGGCCGGTACCGGCACCACCCCGACGGTCCGGCCGGCACCCGCCTGCCGGGCGGCGGCCAGCGCCAGCGAGCCGCTCTTGCCGGCCCCGCCGAGCACCGCGACCCGGGGTGTCGGGTAGCCGCGCACCGTCCGGGCGGTCAGCGCCGGCGCACCGCAGACGTCGAAGACCGCCAGGCTCAGCCGGGGGTCGAGGTCGTCCGGGAGTACGGCCACGATCGACCGGGCGAACAGGATCGCGTGCCCGGTGCACGGCACCTGCTCGGAGCGGCCGTCCCAGCCGGCGAGCCCGTCGGTGATCGCCAGCGGGGTCAGGGTCAGCGAGACCAGCGTCGCCACCCGGTCACCGGGCTTGACCGGCAGCGGCGACTCCGGGCCGACCTCGGCGACCGTGCCGACCAGCATCCCGCCGGACCCGGTGACCGGATTGTGCATCTTGCCGCGCTCTCGGATGATCTCCAGCACCTCGGTCCGGACCGCCGCACCGTCCCCGCCGTGCTTCTCCGACAACTGCCGGAAGCTCGCCGCGTCCAGGTTCAGCCGCTCCACCCGGATCCGGACCTCGTCGGCGGCGATCTCGCCCCGGGTGTCCAGCCGGTACGCCGCCTGCGGCAGTACCCCGGCCGGCTCCAGCACCCGGCGCAAGCCGACCGCCGACGTGACCGCCACACCTCCCGGCGTCGTGCCCACCGCTGCCTCCTCCCGACGGCCCGTCCGGCGGGGCATCAGCCCTTCAGGCCCGCCAGGAACAGGAAAACTTACGGCAGGATATTTCCTAGACGGGAAATCTTCCAGTAGCGTTCGAGGTCCAGGCCGCACCGGCCCCTGCCGGCACCCGAAACTGGAGGAGGCGCCGTGACCCAGGTCGAACCGGCAACCGCCGTGCTCGCCCCCCGCAACCCCAGCGGCCCGGCGCACCCCGGCCCGGCCGAGGCGCCCACCACCGGCCAGCCGTACGAATACCGCCGCCGCGCCCTGGTCGAACCCGACTGGACCCGCTTCCCCGGCTGGCGACAGGTGACCCGGGAGCAGTGGGAATCCGCCCAGTGGCAGCGCGCCAACTGCGTCAAGAACGTCAAGCAGCTCCGCGCCGTGCTCGGCGAGGCCGTCGACGACACCTGCTACGCCGACCTCACCGCCGACCAGGACACCCGGGCCACCATGTCGATGCTGGTCCCGCCGCAGATGCTCAACACGATGGTGCCGGACGGCCCGATCACCGTCGACGCCTTCCGCGCCGACCCGATCCGGCGCTACATGCTGCCGCTCGCCACCGACCGGCGCACCGACTTTCCCTCCCACCCGTACGCCACCCGCGACTCGCTGCACGAACACGACATGTGGGTCGCCGAGGGCCTCACCCACCGCTACCCCACCAAGGTCCTCGCCGAACTGCTCTCCACCTGCCCCCAGTACTGCGGGCACTGCACCCGGATGGACCTCGTCGGCAACTCCACCCCGACCGTCGACAAGCTCCGGCTGCGCCTCAAGCCCGTCGACCGGTACGACGCGCACATCGACTACCTGCGCGCCCACCCCGGCGTCCGGGACGTGGTGGTCTCCGGCGGCGACGTCGCCAACGTGCCGTGGCGCAACCTCGAGTCGTACCTGATGCGGCTACTGGAGATCGAGACGATCCGGGACATCCGGCTCGCCACCAAGGCACTCGCCGGACTCCCCCAGCACTGGCTCCAGCCCGAGGTGGTGGAGGGACTCGAACGGGTCGCCCGGACCGCCGCCCGGCGCGGCGTCAACCTCGCCATCCACACCCACGTCAACCACGCCCAGTCGCTCACCCCGCTGGTTGCCCGGGCCGCCCAGACCGCACTGGAGGTCGGGGTCCGCGACGTACGCAACCAGGGGGTACTGATGCGCGGCGTCAACGCGACCGCCGCCGACCTGCTCGACCTCTGCTTCGCACTACAGGGGGAAGCGGGAATCCTGCCGTACTACTTCTACATGTGCGACATGATCCCGAACGCCGAACACTGGCGGGTACCGGTCTGGCACGCCCAGCGGCTCCAGCACGACATGATGGGCTACCTGCCCGGCTACGCCACCCCACGGATCGTCTGCGACGTGCCCTTCGTGGGCAAGCGCTGGGTGCACATGGTCACCGAGTACGACCGCGAGCGCGGCATCTCGTACTGGACCAAGAACTACCGGACGTCGATCGAGTCGGACGACCTCACCGCCCTGGACCGGCGGTACGCCTACTACGACCCGATCGACACCCTGCCCGAGGCCGGCCGGGCCTGGTGGGCCCGGCACGGCACTCAGGCCGGTCACTGAACCTTCTCCGCCTGGACAGCGCGGCGCGCGCCCCGACTTCCACCTACGGCCCGCAAGGGGAGGTCGGAGAAGGTTCACTGAGGACGGGCGACCGTCAACGGTCGAACGCCTGCTTGGCGTCGCGGCCGGCTTCCTTCACGTTGGAGCCGGCCTGCTTCGCCTTGGCCTGCATCTGCTCGGAGGCGCCCTCGCCACGCATCTGCTCGTTGTTGCTCCGGTCGCCCATCCGTTCCTTGGCGGCGCCCTTCAGCTCCTCCGCCTTGTTGCGCATCTTGTCCATGGCACTCATGTCGCACTCCTCACCTCGATGGCGCCGCTCACGGCGGCTGGCCCGCAAGTGAGTTGCCCGACGAGGGTGTAATGAAACCTGCCTGATCGCCCCAAACCCCGTGAAGGCTCCCAAAGGTCGCACTCCCTGTCCGGTGGCCGTGCTTTCGGTCTTGCCTTGCGGGGCGTGCCACCTCTCCTAATGCGTCCTAGGATGCTAGGTCAAGCGGGCGGTACCGGAGGTGGTTGACTGGAGGGATGGCCGAGATCATCCTCATCCGCCACGGCGAGACCACCTGGAGTGCCAGTCACCGACACACCTCGTACACCGATCTGGAACTGACCCCGGACGGTGAGCGGCAGGCCCGGGAGGTGGCCGCCGAACTCGGCGAGCGGACCTTCGCCGCCGTGCTCTCCAGCCCCCGGCGGCGGGCACTGCGTACCGCCGAACTCGCCGGACTGCACGTGACGGAGGTCGACGACGATCTCAGCGAGTGGAACTACGGGGACTACGAGGGGCTGACCACCAACGAGATCCGGCGGGAGCGCCCGGACTGGGTGCTCTGGACCGACGGCTGCCCCGGTGGTGAGTCCCCGGAGCGGGTCGGTGCCCGGCTGGACCGGGTACTGGCCCGGGCGACGGCGCTGCTCGACACCGGTGACGTGGCCCTGGTGGCGCACGGGCACAGCCTGCGGGTGGCCGGGGCGCGCTGGATCGGGCTACCGGCCAGCGGCGGCGGGCGGCTGCGCCTGGACACCGCCACGGTCTCCACGCTCGGCTACGAGCACGGCCGACCGGTCATCCTGCGCTGGAACTCGCCGGGTCGGGCGGGAGCGCCCGCAGCCGGGCCGTCCCCGGCTCCGAACTGAGCTTCGACTCCGCCGGCAGCTTCGGCGGGCGGCTCTCGTACGGGATGGAGAGCACCACGGTCGTCCTGGTGGTGACGTTCGCGGCGGTACGGATCTCCTGGAGTACCCGCTCCAGGTCCACCGGACTGGCCACCCGGACCAGCAGCAGGTAGAAGTCCTCCCCCGCCACCGAGTAGCACGAGTCGATCTCCGGCAGGTGGGCCAGCCGGTCCGGTGCGTCGTCCGGCTGCGACGGGTCCAGTGGCCGGATCGCCACGAACGCGCTCAACGGCAGGTCGATCGCCTCGAACGAGATCCGCGCCGCGTACCCCTTGATCACACCGCGCTGCTCCAGCCGGCGGACCCGCTGGTGCACCGCGGACACCGACAGCCCCACCCGCTCGGCCAGATCCGTGTACGACAGCCGGCCGTCGGCGGCCAGAGCCGCCACGATGGCCCGATCGGTCTCCTCCACGGCGTGCAACCTACCGGTAAAGGGTGGTCCGGACGACCTCGAACCGGCCGGGTCGCCGCCGCGCGTTATCAGGTCGATAGCTGGCGGCGGCCCCACGCTCGGCCGGAGCCTCCCCGGCGGGCCGGGAAGGCTCCGGCCGGCGGGCCGGGACGACGGTGGTCAGCGGGCCAGCGAGCGGGCTATCACCAGGCGCTGGATCTGGTTGGTCCCCTCGACGATCTGCAACACCTTCGCCTCCCGCATGTACCGCTCGACCGGATGGTCCGCCACGTAGCCGGCGCCGCCGAGCACCTGCACCGCGTCGGTGGTGACCCGCATCGCGGTGTCGGTGGCGAAGAGCTTCGCCTTGGCCGCCTCGGTCGAGTACGACCGCCCCGCGTCCCGCAGCCGGGCCGCGGCCAGGGTCAGCGCCCGGGCCGCCGACACCTGGGTCGCCAGGTCGGCCAGGAGGAAGCCCAGTCCCTGGAAGTCGATGATCGGCTGGCCGAACTGTTCCCGCTGCCGGGCGTAGTCGACCGCGTAGTCCAGCGCCGCCTGGGCCAGCCCCACGGCGCAGGCCGCGATGCCCAGCCGGCCGCTGTCCAGTGCCGACAGTGCGATCCGGAACCCCTCCCCCTCGGCACCGACCAGCCGGTCGGCCGGGACCCGGGCGTCGTCGAAGGCGATCTGCGCGATCGGCGACGAGCGCAGCCCCATGGTGCGTTCCGGGGTCTGCGGGACGATCCCGGCGGTGCCGGCGTCGGCGAGCAGGCAGGAGATGCCCCGGGCGCCGGGACCGCCGGTGCGGCAGAAGATGTTGTAGAAGTCGGCGTTGCCGGCATGCGTGATCCAGGCCTTGGTGCCGGAGACGAGGTAGTCGGCGCCGTCCCGCCTGGCCCGGGTGGTCAGGGCGGCCGCGTCCGAGCCGCCCTGCGGCTCGGAGAGACAGTACGCACCCAGCAGCTCGCCGCCGATCATGTCCGGCAGCAGCTTGCGTACCTGTTCGCCGCCGTAGGTGGCCACCGGATAGCAGGACAGGGTGTGCACGCTGACCGCCTCGGCCACCGCCAGCCAGCGGCTGGCCAGGATCTCCAGCACCTGGAGGTAGACCTCGTACGGCTGCGCCGCGCCGCCGTACTCCTCCGGGTACGGCAACCCGAGCAGTCCGGCCCGGCCGAGGGTACGCAGCAGCTCGCGGGGAAACACGCCACGCCGTTCGAAGTCGGCAACCCGGGGCGCGAGTTCCCGGTCGGCGAGCTCGGTGACGAGGTCGAGCAGTTCGTACGCCTCGTCGGTGGGCAGGATCCGGTCGACCGTCATAGCCGCACCAACTCCCGGGAGATGGTGTTGAGCCGCTCCACCCCGTCCGGGGTGCAGACCACGATGTCCTCGATCCGGGCGCCGTGCCGGCCGGACAGGTAGATCCCCGGCTCGATGGAGAACGCCATCCCCGGCTCCAGCGGCAGCTCGTTGCCGGCGACCAGGTACGGGTCCTCGTGCCCGTCCAGCCCGATCCCGTGCCCGGTGCGGTGCAGGAAGGCGGCACCGTAGCCGGCGTCCGCGATGACCTCGCGGGCGACCGAGTCGATCGCCGCCGCGCTGACCCCGGGCCGTACCGCCCCGACCGCGGCTCGCTGAGCCGCGTGCAGCACCTGGTAGTAGTCGGTGAACTCGGGTGGAGGGGTGCCGATCACGTAGCACCGGGTGGAGTCCGAGCAGTATCCGGACGGCATGGTCCCGCCGATGTCGACGACCACCGGTTCGCCGATCCCGATCACCCGGTCGGAGGTGCCGTGGTGCGGACTGGCCCCGTTCGGGCCGGCGGCGACGATCGCGAAGTCGGCGGTGGCGTGGCCGGCCTCCCTGATCCCGACCGAGATGTCGGCGGCGACCTGCGCCTCGGTCCGGCCGGCGCGTAGCCACTCGGCCATCCGGTCGTGTACCGCGTCGATCGCGGCGCCGGCCTCCCGCAGCGCCGCCACCTCGGCCGGCGACTTGCGCAGCCGCAGCCCCCGCAACACCTCGCCGGCGAGCCGCTGGGTGGTGCCGGGCAGCGCGGCCCGCAGCGCGAGCACCTGCTCGGCCCACATCCGGTCGCCGAGCCCGACCGCGCCGACGGGGCCGCCGAGGGCCCGCACCACCAGCGGGTACGGGTCGGTGCCGTCCGGATGGTCGACGATGCGTACGCCCGTGCGCGGCGCCGGTGACGCCTCGGCGGCCGGCCGCTCCAGGGTCGGTACGACGAGCGTGGGCGTACCGGTCGCCGGCAGCACCAGGCAGGTGAGCCGTTCGAGCGCGTGCGCGTGGTAGCCGGTCAGGTAGCGCAGGTCGGAGCCCGGCGGGATGAGCAGGGCGTCCAGGCCGGCTTCGGCAGTGGCTTCCTGGGCTGCCGCCAGCCGGTGCGGCGGATAGAGGTCTTCGTCACCCACCTCCTTAGCTTAACGGTCGTTCGGGCGCATTCGACCGCCGGGACAGCCCGGAAAACATCTCCGCCCGGCACCTCGACTCCGCGTTCCGGCGGAGTCCCGGAGCCAGGAAAGGGATCGGCAACCGACAAGGCGATGTGTCTTGACAAGAAAAGTTGTCGGTGAAAGAGTTCTCCCACGGCCGGCGCCACCGGGAGCCGGCGACCAGATCTTCGACACACCGAGGAGTTCCGAGATGACCACCATGACCACCGCCCAGCCGATCACCCCGACCGTCACCGCCGCCCCCGGCAAGGGTCGGGTCCGCCGGCTCCGGCTCGGTGCCGTCGGCGCCGCAGTGCTGGTCAACAGCGCGATCTACCTGGGTGGGCGTGCCTTCGGCACCGACTTCGTGCTCACCGCCCCGGGCAACCCGGTGCCGCACCCGCTGATCGTGGCCGAGATCGTCGTCATCACCGCGGTGTTCGGGCTGCTGGGCTGGGGCAGTCTGGCCCTGCTCGAGCGCTTCACCCGCCGGGCCCGGCAGATCTGGGCCGTCCTCGCCACCGTGGTCCTGGCGCTGTCCTACGTGCCGCTCGGCATCGAGCTGGCCACCGTGGACACCAAGATCCTGCTGGGCGTGATGCACCTCGTGGTCGCCGCCGCGCTCTTCCCGATGCTGCGCCAAACCGCGGTCCGGCGCTGAACCCGCCAGCCCCACCCCGCTCCCCCACCCCCGCATGAACCGCAGGCGGCGCCCCGAGAAGCGGCCCGGATCCGACGGCTGGAATGCCAGCGGTGGGATCCGGGCCGCTTCCGTCGCCGCACCGCGACACCGTCGTGCCCGCCCCGGTGGCGGAGCGTCTCCCGACCGGTCGGAGCGGGTGCCGTCGACCCGCCGTCAAGGGGCCTGCGACCGGGGTGGGCGGTGCTGTGCCAGGCTGTCCGGGTGAACGACAGCCGCCCCCTGCTCCTCATCGACGCACCGAGCCTCTACTTCCGGGCCTACTTCGGCATCCCGGAATCGGCCGCCAAGGCGCCGGACGGCAGCCCGGTCAACGCCGTCCGGGGCTTCCTGGACATGCTGGCGACCCTGATCCGCACCCGCCGGCCCGACCGGCTGGTCTGCGCGCTGGACTACGACTGGCGCCCAGCCTGGCGGGTGGCCCTGCTGCCGTCGTACAAGGCGCACCGGGTGGCGCCGGAGGGCGGCGAGGTGGTGCCGGACACCCTCTCCCCACAGGTGCCGCTGATCCTCGAACTGCTGGCCGCGATCGGTATCCCGGCGATCGGGGTGGACGGCTACGAGGCCGACGACGTACTCGGCACGCTGGCCGCGACCTCGCCGGCACCGGTGGAGGTGGCCTCCGGCGACCGGGACCTGTTCCAGCTCATCGACGACAGCCGGCCGGTACGGCTGCTCTACTGCGGCCGGGGCGTGGCGAAACTGGAGGACTGCGACGACACCGCCGTCCGGACCAAGTACGGCGTGCCGGCCGCCGGATACGCCGACTTCGCCGCGCTGCGGGGCGACCCCAGCGACGGCCTGCCCGGGGTGGCCGGGGTCGGCGAGAAGACCGCCGCCCGGCTCGTCGACCGGTACGGCGGCCTGGACGGCATCCTCGCCGCGCTCGACGACCCGTCCTCCGGCTTCGCGCCCGGGCTGCGGACCAAGCTGAACGCGGCCCGGGACTATCTGGCCGTCGCGCCGACGGTGGTCCGGGTGGCCCTGGACGTGCCGCTACCACCGTTGGATCCCACCCTGCCGGCGGCGCCGGCCGACCCCGACCGGCTGCTCGCGCTCGCCGAGCAGTGGAACCTCGCCGGCCCGTGCCGCCGGCTGGTCGACGCCCTCGCCGGCAACAGCGTGCCCGCCTGACGCGGCCCGCCGGCGACCCCGTGCCGCCCGCCGCGGTGCCGGCCGGTGCCGTCTGCACGGGTGTCGGGGAGAGCGGCCCGCCGAGGCGCGGGAGGTCAGAAGGGCTGGCGGGTCTTGAAGCGCCGGCCCGGACCGGAGGTCGGGGCGGAGCGCTCGGCCGCGCCTGCGGCGGTCTGCTCCGTACCGCGCCGCTCGGCCGCCACCCGGTCGGCCGCCAGCCGCTCGGCGGCGCGGTCGGCCAGGTACGCCGAGGCGGCGCGGTCGTCCGCGGTGGGGGTGGCGAGCAGGGCGTAGAACAGTACGAACGCCACGAAGATGACGATCAGCATGATCGGCAGCAGCAGGTTCGCCCCGCTGGCGCCGGTCGGTGCCGGGGCGGACGGCTGGGGGTGCACCGACATCGCCGCCATCCCGGTGTAGTGCATGCCGCTGACCGCCAACCCCATCACGAAGGCGGCGCCGGTCACCGCCCAGGTCCCGCGTACGTTGACGGCGAGCCAGAGCGCGGCGGTCGCGGCGACCACCGCGATCAGTACCGAGACCACCACCAGCGAGAACTCGTAGTCGATCCGCCCGCGCATCCGCAACGCCGACATGCCCAGGTAGTGCATGGCGGCCACGCCGAGCCCGGCGAACACCCCGCCGAGCAGGATCCGCGGCCAGGCGACCCGCCCGAACACCGCCACGACCAGCCCGACCCCGACGGTGAGCACCGCGACCAGGGCGCTGGCTACCGTCATCGGCACGTCGTACCGGATCGGGGTACCGGCGACGCTGAACCCGAGCATCGCGGTGAAGTGCATGGTCCAGATGGCCGTACCGCCGATCGCCCACGCGGCCAGCGCCAGCCACCAGATCCGGCGTCCCGGGGTGGTCGCCTCCCGGACCCGTACCGCACAGAGCAGCCCCAGGAACGAGCCGAGGACGGCGAGTCCGTAGCTCAGCACGGGCGTGACCCAGCCGTACTGGAAGTGGTGGATGGTGGCCATCTCGGTGATCTCCTCGCGCCGTCGCACGGCGGTCCCGCGCCCCCGAATGATGATCACTTGGGGTCCGACCAGCCACAACGGTGGTTCGGGCGGTTCTGCTGGCCGGAGGGCCCTGGGCAGGGTGCCCGGAAAGATCATCACTGGAGGAGTGCCGGCTGGCCTGACGGAACACGACGGCTGGCTGAACAGCCGAGCCGGAGACGCGCGGCCGTCAGGTCGCGCCGTGGTAGGCCAGTACGCCTCGATTGATCGTCGCCATCGCCTGCCGCGCCGTGCCGCGCAGCTCCACCGAGGCACCCGCCGAGTCCGCGACCTGTCCGAGCAGGTCCACCACCTGGCGGGCCCAGCGCACGAAGTCACCCGCCGGCATGTCGCCGTCCAGGTTGTGGCCGCTGGCCAGTACCTTCGCCAGCGCCTCGCCCCGGGCCCACCGGTACACCGGCCAGACGAAGCCGAGATCGGGCTCCCGGGTCACCTCCAACCCCCGGGCCGCCTCGTCGGACTCCAGCTCGGCCCAGATCTTCAGGGTCTCGCCGACGGCATCCGACACCGGCCCGCGGGGCACCGAGGCGCGCTCGTCGGTGTCCCGGCGCGCCTCGTAGACCACCACCGAGACCGCCGAGGCCAGCTCCGCCGGGGAGAGCCCGTCCCAGACCCCGCGCCGCAGGCACTCCGCCACCAGCAGGTCCGCCTCGGTCCAGATCCGGCCGAGCATCCGGCCCGCGTCGGTGACCTCGCCGGCCTCGGAGAGGTAGCCACGGGCGGTGAGGATGCCGCAGACCCGGTCGAAGGTCCGGGTCAGCGATCCGGTACGCCCGGAGACCCGCTGCCGCAGCTCGGCGGTGTCCCGCTCCAGGCGACGGCGGCGCTCCGCCCAGCGGGCGTGTTCCTCCCGGTCCGGGCAGCCGTGGCAGGGGTGCCGGCGCAGCTCGGCGCGGAGTTGGCTGAGCCGCTCGTCCTCGCCACCGCCGCCCCGGGACCGGCCACCACGCCGGGCGTGCCGGTCCAGCCCGGTGCCGCTGACCGCCGCGGCCAGATCCCGCCGGGCGGCCGGCGAGCGGTGGTTGAAGTGCTTCGGTACCCGGATCCGGGCCAGCACCTCGGCCGGGGTGGTGAAGTCGCCGGGGGTGATCCGGCCGGCCCAGCGGTCCTGGGTCAGCACCAGCGGGCGGGGCTCGCCGAACCCACCGACGCCGGGATCGAGCACCACCGCCAGCCCGGCCCGCCGACCCGACGGCACCCGGATCACGTCACCCACCCGCAGCCGTTCCAGCGCGGCGAGGTTGGCCGCCCGGCGCTGCGACTGCCCCTGCCGGGCCAGCGCCTGCTCCCGGTCGGCGATCGCGAGCCGCAGCCCGAAGTAATCGTCGAAGTCGCCGTGGTGGCAGCGCACCTCCGCGCCGTACGCCTCGATGGTCTCGACGTTGCGCTGCACCTGCCGGGCCAGGCCGACCACCGACCGGTCCGCCTGGAACTGCGCGAACGACGACTCCAGCAGCTCCCGGGCGGGCGCGGCACCCACCGACCCGACCAGGTTCACCGCCATGTTGTACGACGGCCGGAAGCTGGACCGCAGCGGGTAGGTACGCGTCGAGGCCAGCCCGGCCACGTGCCGGGGATCGACCTCCGGCGACCAGACGACGACGGCGTGCCCCTCGACGTCGATCCCCCGCCGTCCGGCCCGGCCGGTGAGCTGGGTGTACTCCCCCGGCGTCAGGTCGACGTGCGCCTCGCCGTTGAACTTCACCAGCCGTTCCAGCACGACGCAGCGGGCCGGCATGTTGATCCCGAGCGCCAGTGTCTCGGTGGCGAAGACCGCCTTCACCAGCCCCCGGACGAACAGCTCCTCGACCACCTCCTTGAACGCCGGCAGCATCCCGGCGTGGTGGGCGGCGAGGCCGCGTTCGAGGCCGTCGAGCCACTCCCAGTAGCCGAGCACGGCGAGGTCCTCGCCGGGGACGCTGGTGATCCGGCTCTCCACCACCCGGCGGATCTCGGCCCGCTCGTCCGGGGTGGTCAGCCGCAGCCCGGCGGCGAGGCACTGCGCGACGGCGGCGTCGCAGCCGGCCCGGCTGAAGATGAACAGGATCGCCGGCAGCAGCCCCTCGCGGTCGAGCCGCTCGACGATGTCGGCCCGGAGCGGGCCGCGCCAGCGGGGCCCCCGGGGACCGCCGCGCCCCCACCCCGGCCCGTGCGTACGGCCGTCGCCGAGTTCGAGCCGGCGCAGCATCTCCCGGGTGTAGCGGAGCAGTTCCGGGTGCACGTCGTGTTTGCGGGCCGCGTCGGCGTCGTGGAACAGGTCGAACATCCGCCGGTTGACCAGCATGTGCTGCCAGAGCGGCACCGGGCGGTGTTCGCTGACCACCACCTCGGTCTCACCGCGTACGGTGATCAGCCAGTCGGCGAACTCCTCCGCGTTGGAGACCGTCGCGGAGAGCGAGACCAGGGTCACCGACTCCGGCAGGTGGATGATCACCTCTTCCCACACCCCGCCCCGGAACCGGTCGGCGAGGTAGTGCACCTCGTCCATCACCACGTACGCCAGGCCGGTCAGGCTCGACGAGCCCGCGTAGAGCATGTTCCGCAGCACCTCGGTGGTCATCACCACCACCGGCGCGTCCCCGTTGATCGCGTTGTCCCCGGTGAGCAGCCCCACCTGGTCGGAGCCGTACCGGTCCACCAGGTCGTGGTACTTCTGGTTCGACAGCGCCTTGATCGGAGTCGTGTAGAAGCACTTCCGGGTCGGTCCGTCCGGATCGGCCCCGGCGTCGGTGCGCAGCGCCAGGTGCACGGCGAACTCGCCGACAACGGTCTTGCCGGCGCCGGTCGGGGCGCAGACCAGGACACCGCTGCCCCGCTCCAGCGCCTGACACGCCTCCCGCTGGAAGTCGTCGAGATCGAACCCCAGTTGCTGGGCGAACTCGTCAAGCGCGGGAAACATGCTGGCCTGCGCGGCCCGGCGGCGCGCCGCGGCGTACCGCTCGGCGGGGCTCGACATGAACCCAAGATTAATGCGTACCGGGTGGTCGCACGTCGGCAGGCCGTAGAGCGGGCCTCCGGGAGCCGGTCGGTAGGGTGCACGACGTGCCGGATCATGCCGAACCGCCCAAGCCTCGTACGTCGAGCGGAACCTCCGATCCCGCCCCCGGAACGCCACCCCGGCGCCCGGTGGACGCGGTGCTCTTCGACTTCCACGGCACCCTCGCCCAGGTGGAGGAGCCGGTCGCCTGGGTGACCGCCGCCGCCGCGGCCTGCGGGGCGACGCTGGACCGCGCCCGGGCGACGGCGCTGGCCGACCGCCTGGTCACCGCCGGCCGGGCCGGCGGACCCCTGCCGGCCCGGGTCCCTCCGCACCTGGCCGAGGTGTGGGCGGAACGGGACCTGTACGGCCCCGCCCACCGGGCCGCCTTCGTGGGACTGGCCGAGACGGTGGACAGCGGCGTGCACGGCCTCGCCGAGGCCCTCTACGACCGCCTGCTGGTCCCGGACGGCTGGCTCCCGTACGCCGACACCAGGGCAACCCTGCAAGCGCTGCGCGCGGCCAAGGTGCCGGTGGCGGTGGTCAGCAACATCGGTTTCGACCTCCGGCCGCTCTTCGACGCCTGGGAGCTGACCGAACTGGTCGACGCGTTCGTGCTCTCTTACGAGGTCGGGCGCTGCAAGCCGGACCCGGCTATCTTCTACCGGGCCTGTGGCCTGCTCGGTGTCGACCCGGAGCGCACCCTGATGGTCGGCGACACCCCCGCCGATGCCGGGGCGGTAGGCGCCGGTTGTGCCGTGCTGGTGCTGCCGGCGGCCGAGCCGGGGCAGGTCAACGGGCTGACCGCGGCGGTGGACCTGGCGGTCGCGAACGGCCGCTGACCGGCGTGGCCCCCGGGTGACTGGCCGGGAGGGTGTCTCGGCGCGGCGGATCAGCGCAGCAGGCGTACGGCGCCGGGGACCGCGGTCACGGTCACCGGAAGCGGCAGCGCGCGTTCACCGTCGGCGTACCCCACGATGCCCTCGGCGACGAGTTCGACCGTACGGGCCCGCTGGGTGTGCACCATCGGGTGCGCCAGGTGGGTACCCCGGTAGACCCGGGGCTTGATCCGGGTCAGCGTCGTCCGGCCGACCGGGCCGGCGTAGACCACGTCGAGCAGGCCGTCGCCCGGGTCGGCCGTCGGGCAGATCCGCATCCCCCCGCCGTAGCTGGGGCAGTTGCCGACCGCCACCAGCACCGCGTCCAGCTCCCGGGTCACCCCGTCCAGCCGGAGCAGGTAGCGGCGGGGCCGCAACCGGGCCAGCTCGACCAGGATGGCCAGGTCGTAGCGGCGCGGGCCGCGCGGCCAGGACATCCGGTTGGCCCGCTCGTTGACGAGCGCGTCGAAGCCGGCCGCCAGCACCGCGCCGTACCACCGCAGGGCGCCGTCCGGACCGGTCATCCGGGCCAGATCCGCCGGGCGGGTCCGGCCGGCGGCGGCCGCCGCCGCGATCGCGTCGACCGCGGCGAGCGGGTCGGCCGGGTAGCCCATCCCGACCGCGAAGTCGTTGCCGGTGCCCGCCGGGACCGGGCCGAAGGCGACGCCGGTACCGGCGACCGCCTGGAGCGCCAGATGGACCGTGCCGTCACCGCCGACCGTCACCAGGGCGGCGGCGCCGTCCACCACGGCGGCCCGGCAGGCCGCGCTGGCCTGCCCGGGAGTACCCGCCTCGAGCAGCCGCACCGGCCGCCCCACCGTGCCGAGCCGGTCGAGTACGGCCGGCAGCAGCCCCCGGAACCGGCCCCGTCCGGCGGTCGGGTTGGCCAGCACCGCCAGGTACCCGTCGGCCAGCCGGCCGGCGGTGACGGAGCCGGGCAGTTGATCGTTGGCGGTCACGGCGAGCACCGTACCGCCCGCCGTGCCGCCTTCGACAGCTCAGGTCATGTCGTCGTAACGCCGGTCGATCGGCTGCGGCGCCGGGACCGGGTCCGGTGCGGAGACCGGCGCGACCGCCTCTACCCGCTCACCGGCGGTCACCGGATCCGGTTCCAGGTCGAGCGGCGAGACCTCGTCGTCGTCCAGTCCGGCGTAGACCTCCTTGCCGCGTCCCCGGCGCCGGTCGTTGAGCATCGCCACCCCGACCGCCGCGAAGTAGAGCGCGCAGAGACAAATGGCCAGCGCGGTCATACCGAACGGGTCCGGGGTGGGCGTGACGATCGCCGAGAAGAGGAAGAACACGAAGACGGCGATCCGCCACCAGCCGAGCATCTTCCGGCCGCTCACCAGCCCGACGAAGTTGAGCATCAGGACGATGAGCGGGAACTCGAACGCGACCCCGAACATCAGGATCATGTTCGTGACGAAGGAGATGTACCGGGTGATCTCCAGGGTGTTGGCGACGTCCTCGCCGGCCAGGCCGACCAGGAACTCCAGCCCCTTGGAGACCACGAAGAACGCCAGTACCGCGCCGGCCGCGAAGAGCGGGGCGGCGAGCGCGGTGAAGATGTAGGCGTACTTCCGTTCGTGCCGGTGCAGCCCCGGGGCGATGAACGCCCAGAGTTGGTAGAGCCAGACGGGTGCGGCGACGATCAGCCCGACCCAGAGGGCGATCTTGAGGTCGAGCAGGAGGATGTCCGCCGGACCGAGCTGGGTGAACTGGCACTTGCCGTCCACGGTCGAACCGTCGAGCTCGCAGTAGGGCTGCTGGAGCAGGTGGCGGACGTTGTCGGCCAGCCAGATGCCGAGCCCGAAGCCGACCACGATGCCCAGGGATGCCTTGAACAGCCGGTTGCGCAGCTCCCGGATGTGCTCGATGAGGGTCATCGAGCCGTCGGCGGCTCGCTCGAACCTGCTCGGACCGCGCCGGCGCAGCAGGGCGAAGGCCACGGGACGGGCCCCGGTCAGTTGTCGCGGACGCGCTGCACCGGGTCGTTGACCGGCGCCGCGGGCGGCTGGTAACCGGGCTGGTGCACGCTGGTCGGGTGGACGGTGTCACCCGGCAGCGGCTGGCGCCCCGCCTGCGCGTCGGCCTTCTCGGCCAGGTCCTTGTCGTCCTCGGAAAGGCTCTTCGTCTCGGCCTTGATGATCCGCAGCGAGCGGCCGAGTGACCGGGCCGCGTCCGGAAGCCGCTTCGCGCCGAAGAGCAGGACCAGCACAGCCACGAGTACGAAGATGTGCCACGGCTTGAGGGCGCCCATGGAAGCTCCAGTTCGATGTTTTGTCCAGCAAAGGGGTGTGTCCTGGCCCATCGTACGTGCGTCGGGAAGGAGTGCCACCCGCCAGGCTGGTGACTTTCCGGCCGGCTGGTGAAGTCTTGACCAACCTGGGGCATCCGTCAAGCACATGATCGACGGCCCTGAGCAGGGACTATCCCTCGGCGCTGCGGCGATTCTCCGCCAGGTTAGTCTTCGCCGCCGCGCTTGGCGCGGATCAGCACGAGCCGCTGCTGGAGCGTCTCGACCTGCTGCTGCATGGCCTCCGCCCGGTCCTGCACGGCCAGCGCCACCCGCTGGAGGTCCTCGGCCTGCTCCTGGCGGCGTTGCAGGCCCAGCGCGGCCCGGTGCAGTCGCGGCAGCCGGGTCAGCACCCGGCGGACCGCCAGCCCCAGCACCAGGAGCCCGACGAGGACGGCCGCGAGCACGATCCACTTCACCACGTCGGCCAGCCTAGTGGCTTCCGGCCGTGGTCGCCGGATCGGCGCCCGGGGCCAGTTCGACGCCCGAACCCGGGGCAGCCGCCTCCGGTGCGCCGTCCGGGGGCAGCGTGGCGTACGCGTCGAGCGCGGCGGCGGCCCGGTCGCGTACCTGGTCGGCGAGTTCCGCGGGGGCGACCACCGTGACGTCCGGCCCGAGCCCCAGCACGAACCGCCGGGCCCAGTCGAGGTCGGTGACCCGCAGCGAGACCAGCCACTCCCGGCCGGCCCGGTCGGCGTCACCGGCACCCGGATCCGGCTCGACCCGCTCGCACGGGTAGTACTCGGTGATCCACCGGCTGGACCGGCCGACCCGCAGGGTCACCAGCGGCAGGTCCTGGTCGGGGCGGAAGATGCCGGCGCTGAGGTCGTGCAGCCGGGCCTGTGGTGGCGGTGCGGCCGGCTCGTCCAGCTCGACGAGCGCGTCGATCCGGTCGGCCCGGAACAGCCGCACCGACTCCGCCCGCCGGCACCATGCCTCGAGGTAGGCCAGCCCGCCGACCATCAGCACCCGGATCGGGTCGACAGTGCGTTCGGTGGTCTCGTCCCGGGTCGCGGCGTAGTAGGTGATCCGCAGCGCCCGGCCGCGCTGCACCGCGCCGTGCAGCGCCGCCACCCGGTCGCTGTCCCCTGGCATCCGTACCGCGACGGGGGCGTCGGCGAGTTCGCCGGCCGCGTTCTCGATCTTGGCGAGGGCGCGTTCGATCGCGTCCCGGTTGGCCATTCCCGGCGTCTCGGCGAGCATCCGCAGCGCGACCACCAGCGCCAGCGCCTCGTCCGGGGTCAGCCGCAGCGGGCGGTCGATCCCCGCGTCGTAGGTGATGGTGACCCGATCACCGTCGAAGGCCATGTCGATCAGGTCGCCCGGCCCGTACCCGGGCAGGCCGCAGACCCAGAGCAGCTCCAGGTCCTCGCGTAGCTGCCGCTCGGTCACCCCGAGGTCGGCCGCTGCCTCGGACAGCTCGATCCCCGGCCGGGCCAACAGGTATGGCACCAGGTTCAGCAGTCGGGCCAGCCGGTCGGCCGAGGTCCGCGCAGCGCCGCCGGACCGTTGCGCCGGACGAGTCACGCCGGCTCCCCCCTCTGGTCAGTTCCCGGGGCCCCAACCCCGGTCCGCCCCGCGTTACCCCGACGCCCGGGCGGTCGCCATCTCGTCGTGCCGGGCGGTGATCTCCTTGAGCCGCTGGATCACGGCGTCCCGGATCTCCGGCGGATCGAGCACCCGGACATCGGGACCGTAGCCGACGAGCCTACCGGCGAGCGACTCGGCATCGGCGTACGGCAGGACCAGGCGGTCGCCGTCGGGCCCGCTGATCACCTCCCGGGCCCACCTGCGCAGCCCCGCGGCGCGGCCCGGTGCGACCAGCACGGTGGCTCGGCCGGAGCGCTCCACCGGACCGGACCACTTGGCGACGTGGCTGATCAGGTCGACGCCGACCGGCGGGGAGAAGGCGCCCGGCCTACCGATCATCCGGACCGCCCCGCCGACGATCCGGGAGAGCCGGAAACAGCGGGCCGCGTCGCGGTCGAGGTCGTGGCCGACCACGTACCAGCGGGCTCGCCAGCAGACCACGCCCCAGGGTTGCAGCCGGCGGCTGGTCGGGGCGTCGCCGTCGGGTACCCGGTAGTCGAAGCCGACGGTGCGCCGGTCCCGGGCCGCGGCGGTCAGCGGCCCGAACGCCGGGTCGACGGTGACCACCGGCTCCACCCCGAGGGTGGCCTGCGGGTCGACGTCGACACCGGCGGCACGGAGCTTCGCCAGCCCGGAGGAGGCCGCCGCGGCCAGCCCCGCGTGCCGCCAGAGCCGCGCGGCTATGCCCACCGCCGCCGCCTCGTCGGGCTCCAGCGGGATGTCCGGCAGCGCGTACTCCCGGTGGGCGATCCGGTAGCCCGGCTCGGCGTCGAAGGCGCTGGCCGTGCCGGTCTCCAGTGGTACGCCCAGCTCACGCAGCTCGGCCTTGTCCCGCTCGAACTTGCGCTGGAAGGCCTCGTGGTCACGTGGGTCGTCCGGATCATGCTCATAGCCCGGCACGGTCGCGGCGATCTGCGCGGCGGTCAGGAACCGTCGGGTGGAGAGCAAACAGATCACCAGGTTGACCAGGCGTTCGGTACGGGTCCGCGACACGATACAGACGCTAGCAGTGTCCGATCACGAAGCGGGTACCCGCGCGGCACCCCGGCCGACCGGTCCGCCGCCGCCCGCCCCGGCCGGCTCCTAGGCTGGCGGTATCAGGTGCTGCTCTGCACCGCGCTGCACGACGAGATCCACCGCGAGCTCTCCGCGCTGCCGATGGTGGACCGGGTGGACACCCTGCTCACCATGCAGCTGGGCCCGGACGACATCCTGGTCGCCGCGAAGGTCGACTTCCGGGACGAGGCGACCGGGGCGGACGTCGAGGAGGCCGAACGCCGGCTGGTCGCGCGCTTCCCGCACATCCGGTACGTCTTCCTCGACCCGACCCGGAGCGGCCGGCCGTAGCCGGTTACCCTGCCGGCCATGGTGCGATGGCGGTCCGGCACGGTCACGGCGGTCCGGCGGAGCTGGCGCGGCGCCGTCGAACTCGACGTCCGGCAGTCCGACGGAGCGCAGGTGCGGGCGCTGGCGTACCCGGAACTGGTCGGCACCCCCGAGCCGGGCGACCGGGTGCTGCTGAACGTGGGCGCGCTGCTGATGGGGCTCGGCACCGGCGGGTACGCCCTGGTGGTGGCGCTGCCGGACCGGCTGCCGGCGGATCCGCCCCGGACGGTCGACACCCGGGACGCCGGGCATCTGGTCAAGGCCCGCTACACGCCGCTGCAACCGATCCTGCTCGGTGTCGACGAGGAAGCCTCCCCGCACCGGACGGCGCTGGTCGACGCCGACGACCTCGGCGGGCTGCCGGTGGTCACCGCCGACCTGCACTCCGCGCTGCCGGCGATCGTGGCGGGGATCCGGGCCGACGCGCCCGACGCCCGGATCGGCTACCTGTGGACCGACGGCGGTGCGCTGCCTGCCTGGTTCTCCCGCACCCTGCACGGGCTGCGCGCCGAACTCGCCGGCACGGTCACCGTCGGTCAGGCGTTCGGTGGCGACCTGGAGGCGACGAACCTGCACAGCGGACTGCTCGCGGCCCGGCACGTGCTGCGGGCCGACGTGGCGATCGTGGCGCAGGGGCCGGGAAACCTGGGCACCGGCACCCGGTGGGGCTTCTCCGGGGTCGCCGTCGGCGAGGCGGTCAACGCGGTCGCCGCGCTGGGCGGCCGGCCGGTGGGCTCGCTGCGGATCTCCGGCGCCGACCCGCGGGACCGGCACCGGGGGCTGTCGCACCACAGCCTCACCGCGTACGGCCGGGTCGCGCTGGCCGCCGCCGACCTGGTACTCCCGGCGGAGTTGCCGACGGAGCTGGCCGCGCTGGTCGAGCCGGCCGTGACCGCGCTGGCGCGGCGGCACCGGGTCGTCCGGGTGCCGGTGCACGGGCTCGACGAGGCGCTGCGGGCCAGCCCGGTCCCGCTTTCGACGATGGGCCGGGGACTGGCTGAGGAGCACGCCTACTTCCTGGCGGCGGCCGCCGCCGGCCGGTACGCCGCCGGCCTGGGCTGACCCGGCGCCTGGGCGCTCGGCGAACCCGGTGGGGTGCGGGTCAGCTCAGGAAGACCAGCGCCAGCCAGCCGGCCACCACCAGGACGAGCGCGAGGGTGAGCACCCAGGTGGGCACGGTGTACTCACCCCGGCGGTTGCGCTCGATCTCCTCCCGGATCTTCGCCCGCCGCCGCTCGATCCGGTTCTGCCGGATCGTCTCGGGGCGGCGGTGCTCGTCGTCGTCGCGACCGTCTGGATGCGTCATAGCGGGAGAAAGCCTAACTGCCCGGCCTCACATGCTCGCGATCAGCCGCTCCACCCGCTCGTCGTACGCCCGGAACGGGTCCTTGCAGAGCACCGTGCGCTGGGCCTGGTCGTTCAGCTTGAGGTGCACCCAGTCGACGGTGAAGTCCCGGCGCTTCTCCTGGGCGTGCCGGATGAACTCGCCGCGCAGCCGGGCCCGGGTGGTCTGCGGCGGGGTCTCCTTCGCCTCGAAGATCTCCGGATCAGTGGCGATCCGGTCCACCTGCTTGCGCCGCTCCAGCAGCCCGTAGAGGCCACGCCCCCGGCGCAGGTCGTGGTACGCCAGGTCCATCTGGGCGATCCGGGGGTGCGACAGCGGCAGGTCGTTCTTGCGCTGGTAGCGCTCGATGAGCTGGAGCTTGGTCACCCAGTCGATCTCCCGGGAGACCGGCTCAAGGTCGCCGGTCTCGACCGCGCGCAGCACCCGGCCCCAGAGCTCGACCACCCGCTTCGCGGTCTGGTCCCCGCCCCGCCGCTCGACGAACTCGGTCGCCTTGGCCAGGTATTCCTGCTGGATCTCCAGCGCGCTGATCTCCTTGTTCGAGGCGAGCCGGACCTTGCGCCGGCCGGTGATGTCGTGCGACACCTCCCGGATCGCCCGGATCGGGTTCTCCAGCGACAGGTCGCGCATCACCACCCCGGCCTCGATCATCCGCAGCACGATGTCCGCGCTGCCGACCTTGAGCAGGGTGGTGACCTCGTTCATGTTCGAGTCGCCGACGATGACGTGCAGCCGGCGGTAGCGCTCGGCGTCGGCGTGCGGCTCGTCCCGGGTGTTGATGATCGGCCGGCTGCGGGTGGTCGCCGAGGAGACGCCCTCCCAGATGTGCTCGGCACGCTGGGAGAGGCAGTAGACGGCGCCGCGCGGGGTCTGCAGCACCTTGCCGGCGCCACAGATGAGCTGCCGGGTGACCAGGAAGGGGATCAGCACGTCGGCCAGCCGGCCGAACTCGCCGTGCCGGGAGACCAGGTAGTTCTCGTGGCAGCCGTACGAGTTGCCGGCCGAGTCCGTGTTGTTCTTGAACAGGTAGATCTCACCTGCGATGCCCTCGTCGTGCAGCCGCTTCTCGGCGTCGACCAGCAGACCCTCCAGGATCCGCTCGCCGGCCCGGTCGTGGGCCACCAGGTCGGAGACCGAGTCGCACTCGGGGGTGGCGTATTCCGGGTGGGACCCGACGTCGAGGTAGAGCCGGGCACCGTTGCGCAGGAACACGTTGCTCGAGCGGCCCCAGGAGACCACCCGGCGGAAGAGGTAACGGGCGACCTCGTCCGGGGACAGCCGCCGTTGGCCGCGGTAGGTGCAGGTGACACCGTACTCGGTTTCAAGGCCGAAGATTCGCCGCTCCATGATTGGAGATTAGTCGCCCGAGGCCCGAGTTGGTCAGCCTCGGGCCGTGGCGTTGTGCGGGAACTCCGGCGGCCGATGCGGGAACTCCGGCGGCCGATCGTCCTGGACCGGTCACCGACCGGGATCCTCGAGGATGCCGAAGAGGTACTCGCCGTAGCCGCTCCGGCTCAGCGGCTGGGCCAGCTCGCGGAGCTGCTCGTCGGAGATCAGCCCGCTGCGCCAGACCACCTCCTCGATGCAGCCCACCTTCAGGCCCTGCCGCTCCTCGATCACCCGGACGAACTCGCCGGCCTGGACCAGCGAGGTGAAGGTGCCGGTGTCCAGCCAGGCGGTGCCCCGGTCCAGCGCGGTGACCTGGAGCCGACCCGCCGCCAGATAGGTCTGGTTGACCGCCGTGATCTCCAATTCGCCCCGGTCGCTCGGGGTCAGCCCCTTGGCGACCTCCACCACGTCGTTGGCGTAGAAGTAGAGGCCCGGGACCGCGTACCGGGACTTGGGTTTCTCCGGCTTCTCCTCGATCGACAGCGCCCGACCGTCGGAATCGAACTCGACGATCCCGTAACCCTCGCAGTTCGCCACCGGATAGGCGAAGATCCGGCCACCGTCCGGGTCGCCGTTGCGGGCCAGGCTCCGGCCCAGTCCGGCGCCGTAGAAGATGTTGTCGCCGAGGATCAGCGCGACCGAATCCCCGGCCAGGAACTCCTCGCCGAGAAGGAACGCCTGCGCGATTCCGTCCGGACTCGGCTGCGCGACGTACTCCAACCGGAGGCCCCACTGGGAGCCGTCGCCGAGGAGTCGCCGGAACTGCCCCTGGTCGTCCGGAGTGGTGATGATGAGGATCTCCCGTATTCCCGCCATGACCAACGTGGAGAGCGGGTAGTAGATCATTGGTTTGTCGAAAACCGGCATGAGTTGTTTCGATACGGCCTGGGTGATCGGCCACAGCCGCGAGCCGGTGCCGCCCGCCAGCAGGATTCCGCGCATTCGCGCAGGCTACCGGGGGGTAGCCGGTTAGGAGAGTCAACTCGCCGACAGCTCGGCCTGACGGTGCGGCCGACAAACGGCGCATAGACTTTCCGATTCATGAGGATCCTCGTGACCGGTGGAGCCGGGTTCATCGGTTCGGAATACGTACGTATGCTGCTGACCGGCACCGGTCCCCGGCTCGCGCCGAGCGCGGTCACCGTGCTGGACAAGCTCACCTACTCCGGCAACCTGGCCAACCTCGAACCGGTCCGCGCCGACCCCCGGCTCCGGGTGGTGGTCGGCGACATCTGCGACCCGGCCGTACTCGACGAGGTGGTCCCCGGGCACGACGTGATCGTGCACTTCGCGGCCGAGTCCCACGTCGACCGCTCGATCCACCGGGCCGCCCCGTTCGTCACCACCAACGTGCTCGGCACGCAAACCCTGCTGGAGGCGGCGCTGCGGCACCGTACCGGCCGGTTCGTGCACGTCTCCACCGACGAGGTCTACGGCTCGATCGAGCAGGGTTCCTGGACCGAGTCGACCCCGCTGGCGCCGAACTCGCCGTACTCGGCCGCCAAGGCCGGCTCCGATTTGCTGGCCCTGGCCTACCACCGGACCTACGGGATGGACGTGGTGCTGACCCGCTGCTCCAACAACTACGGGCCGTACCAGTTCCCGGAAAAGGTGATCCCGCTCTTCGTCACCAACCTGCTCGACGGCGGCACCGTGCCGCTCTACGGCGACGGCGGCAACGTCCGGGACTGGCTGCACGTGCACGACCACTGCGTCGGGGTCGCCCTGGTGCAGGACAAGGGACGGCCGGGCGAGGTCTACCACATCGGCGGCGGCACCGAGCTGACCAACCGCGAGCTGACCGCCCGGCTGCTCGCCGCCTGCGGCGCCGACTGGGACCGGGTCAGGCCGGTCGCCGACCGGATGGGGCACGACCGCCGCTACTCGCTGGACATCACCAAGATCAGTGAGGAGCTCGGGTACGCCCCCCGGATCGACCTCGACCGCGGGCTGGCCGAGACGGTCACCTGGTACCGGGAGAACCGGGCGTGGTGGGAGCCGCTCAAGGCGCGGCTGAACGGCGAGGAGATCGGGCGCCCCGGGCCGGACGTCCGGTGACCGTGCAGCGGGACGCGGAGCCGCCGAGCGCCCAGCCGGACGCGGAGCCGCCGAGCTGGCTGGTGACCGGGGCCGGCGGGATGCTGGGCCGGGACCTGTGGGCGGTGCTCTCCGCCCGGCACCCGGGGCGGGTCACCGCCGCCACCCGGGCCGAGGTCGACCTGACCGACCCGGCGGCGGTACGGGCGGCGGTGGCCGGGCACCGGATCGTGGTCAACGCCGCCGCCTGGACCGACGTGGACGGCGCGGAGGAGCGGGAGGCGACCGCTACCGCCGTCAACGGCACCGGGGTGGCCAACCTGGCGGCGGCCTGTGCCGAGACCGGCGCGCGACTGCTGCACATCTCCACCGACTACGTCTTCGCCGGCGACGCCGACCGGCCCTATCCCGAGGACGCCCCGACCGCGCCGGTCAACGCGTACGGGCGGAGCAAGCTCGCCGGGGAGCTCGCCGTCGCCCGACTGCTGCCGCAGGCCGGATACCTCGTACGCACCGCATGGCTGTACGGCGCACACGGCCCCAACTTCGTCACCACGATGCTCCGGCTGGCCACCCAACGCCCGCACCTCGACGTGGTGGACGACCAACTCGGGCAGCCGACGTGGTCGTACGCGCTCGCGGAGCGGCTGGCCGAGCTCGGCGCCGCCGCCCACCGGGGAGCCGCACCGGCCGGCATCTACCACGGCACGGCGAGCGGTCGGACCAGCTGGTACGGCCTGGCCCGCGAGGTCTTCGCCCGGACCAGGCTCGACGCGGACCGGATCCGTCCCGTCGGCAGCGACCGGTTCCCCCGCCCGGCCCGCCGGCCCGGTTACAGCGTGCTCGGGCACGCCGGGTGGTCCCGGGCCGGGCTGGCCCCGATGGCGGACTGGCGGGCGATGCTCGCCGAGGCGCTGCGACCGGACGGAACGCTGGCCGACGCCCGCCGGCCGGCCGGACCGAGCCACGCCGCCGACGACCGGATCCGCTCCGGCTCGCGTTAGCGGCGCGACGGGGCGAGTGGCAACGTGCGCGTCCGGTCCCCTGACCGGACGCGCACGGGGCGGCGACTGGAGCGGCGCGGTCCTACTCGGACTTATCCTCGCCGTTGGTCGACTTGTCACTGCCGGCCGACGTGGCCTTGCCCTCCAGGTCGGCGGAGCCGGCGGACTCGGCCGGCTTGTCCGGGCCGGGGGCCGGGGCCTTCGGCTCGGCCGGCGGTGCCTCGCCGCCGTCGGCCCTGGCCGGTGCCCCGTCCAGCAGCGAGACCAGCGCGGCACCGGTGATCCGGCGGAAGGTACGGCCGACCCGCCGCCGGTCCAGGATCGCCACCTCGAGTTGGCTGGCGGCGATGGTCCGGGGCGTACCGCCCTCGCCACCGACGCTGCCGAGCGCCCGGACCGCCAACTGGACCGCGTCGTCCAGCGACATCTCCGGCTGGTGCTGCTCGCGCAGCGCCCCGGTGACCGCCTCCGCCTGCCCGCCCATCGCCATCCGGCCGGGCTCGTCGTTGACCGAACCGTCGTAGGTGATCCGGTAGAGCTCGTCCTGCTCCGGTGTGCTGCCCACCTCGGCGACGCAGATCTCCACCTCGAACGGCTTGGACTGCTCGGTGAAGATCGCGCCCAGGGTCTGGGCGTACGCGTTCGCCAGCGCCCGGCCGGTGACGTCCCGCCGGTCGAAGCTGAGCCCGATGGCGTCCGCCATCCGTACTCCCGCGCGGCGCAGGTTTTCGAACTCGTTGTACCGGCCGACCGCCGCGAAGGCGACCCGGTCGTAGATCTCACTGACCTTGTGCAGGGCGCTGGAGAGGTTCTCCGCCACGAAGAGCACCCCGCCGGAGTAGCTGAGCGTCACGGCGCTCCGCCCGCGCGCGATGCCCTTGCGGGCCAGCTCCGAGCGGTCGCGCATGATCTGCTCGGGTGAGGCGTAGAACTGCATGGCCACGGCGGCGGTTCTCCTAACCGGTTCTGCTGACGACGGCGGGTTGCGGGTGGTGCGGGGCGGTCAGCCGCCCGGGTTCTCCATCCGGGCGGCGACCACCGCTTCGGCGACCTCGGCCGCCTCGGCGTCGGAGAGCCGGTTGGTGCCCTCCGCGGTGGCCGTCATCACCACTGGGAAGATGCGGCGGCTCAGGTCGGGACCACCGGTGGCGCTGTCGTCGTCGGCGGCGTCGTAGAGCGCCTCGACGGCGATCCGGATGGCGTCGGGGGTGCTCAGCCCGGGGCGGTACCGCTTCTTCAGCGCCGCCTTCGCGAAGAGCGAGCCGGAGCCGATGCCGTCGTAGCCGGTCTCCTCGTAGGGCCCGCCGGCGACGTCGAAGCTGAAGATCCGGCCGGCCTTGGCCGGGTCGGTGGCCGCCAGGTCGAAGCCGGCGAAGAGCGGGATGACCGCGAGCCCCTGCATCGCCGCGCCGAGGTTGCCACGGATCATCGCGGCGAGCCGGTTGGCCTTGCCGTCGAGGGAGAGCATCGCTCCCTCGATCTTCTCGTAGTGCTCCAGCTCCACCTGGAAGAGTCGCACCATCTCCAGGGCGATGCCCGCCGTACCGGCGAAGCCGACCAGCGAGTATTCGTCGGCCGGGTGCACCTTGCGGATGTCCCGGCTGGAGATCAGGTTGCCCATGGTGCCGCGCCGGTCACCGGCCATCACCACCCCGTCCGCGGTGCTCAGCGCGACGATGGTGGTGGCGTGCGGAACGAGCTCGCTGGCGGACCCGGGCGGCAGCGGCCGGCGACCGGGCAGCAGGTCGGGGGCTGCCGTGCTCAGGAACTGGGTGAACGAGGACGTCCCCACGTTGAGGAACACGTCTGGTAGACGCCCGGTTGGATCAAAAGCCGCTGCCACGTGCTCCCTCTCAGCTGTCTCATCACGTCGCCCGGATCCCCCGCGTCAGCGCGGGAACCGGGCGAGGCCACCGTTGCGGTTGAAGCAGAGTATCCCCCGGATCTCCCCGGTGCGATGATCGTCGCCGCCGTGTTGCGCCACTCCCGACGGCGCCGGACCGGTGTGCCCCGGCCGCCGCCGGTGCGCCGGCCGGTCGCGCCCCGGGCGCCAGGGTCGGGCCCCGCGCTCGGCCGCCACGCCGGTGCGTCGGCACAGACACACACCGCCGCGCACCGCGCCGGGTTCGGCGTGGGTGGACCACGTCCGACCCGGCCCGGGTACGGCTACTGTCCGCCCTTCTGGACGTAGCCCCGGACGAACTCCTCGGCGTTCTCCTCGAGCACCGAGTCGATCTCGTCCAGCAGGTCGTCGACGTCCTCGGTGATCTCCGCGTGCCGCTCGGCGACCTCCGGGTTCGCCTCGGTCGCGACCTCGTCGACCTCCTCGTCCCGGCGCGCCTTACCGGACTGTGACTGACCGCCGGTGTCACGGGTAGCCATATCTGCTGCCTCCTCCACGATCGCCTGGGGAAAACTTACCTCGGATGGACGACGAATCCTTCGGCACCGCCGCTGCCGGCGGCACGGGGCCCGGCGTCAGCCACCGGTGATCGTCTCCAGCAGGTCCTTGGCGCTCGCGCACCGGTCGAACAACGCTCCGACGTGCTTGCGGGTGCCCCGCTCGGGCTCCATCATCGGGACCCGCACCAGGGACTCCCGGCCGACGTCGAAGATGACCGAGTCCCAGCTCGCCGCCACCACCTCGGAGGCGTACTGGGCGAGGCAGCGGCCCCGGAAGTAGGCCCGGGTGTCCTCCGGCGGTTCGGTCATCGCCGCCCGGGTCAGCTCCTCGGGCAGCAGCGTCGCCATCGAACCCCGGCTGACCAGCCGGTGGTAGAGGCCCTTCTCCGGGCGTACGTCGGAGTACTGCAGGTCGACCAGTTGCAGCTTGTGCGAGGCCCAGCCGAGCTTCTCCCGCTCCCGGTAGCCCTCCAGCAGCCGCAGCTTCGCCACCCAGTCCAGTTCGCCGGCGCAGAGCATCGGGTCCCGGCCGAGCCGGTCGAGTATGCCCTCCCAGCGGTCGAGCACGTCGGCGGTGTCGGAGTCGAGGTCGTCGCCGTACCGCTCGTCCACAAAGGAGCGAGCCCGCTCGAAGTACGCCCACTGCAGGTCGAGCGCGGTCAGCCGGCGGCCGTCACGCAGCCGGAGCCGGTGTGACAGCGACGGGTCGTGGCTGACCGCCTTCAGCTCACCCACCGGGTCGGCGATGGCCAGGTCCGGGCTGAGCGCCTTCTCCTCGATCATGGTGAGCACCAGCGCCGTGGTGCCGACCTTGAGATAGGTGGAGATCTCGGACAGGTTGGCGTCACCGATGATCACGTGCAGCCGGCGGTACTTGTCGGCGTCCGCGTGCGGCTCGTCCCGGGTGTTGATGATCGGCCGCTTCAGCGTCGTCTCCAGGCCGACCTCGACCTCGAAGAAGTCGGCCCGTTGCGAGATCTGGAAGCCGGGCTGCGAACCGTCCTGGCCGATGCCGACCCGGCCGGCGCCACAGACGATCTGCCGGGTCACGAAGAACGGTGTCAGGTACGCGACGATGTCGGCGAACGGCGTCTGCCGGCGCATCAGGTAGTTCTCGTGCGCGCCGTAGCTGGCGCCCTTGTTGTCGGTGTTGTTCTTGTAGAGGTGGATCGGGTGGGTCCCGGGGATGGTGGCGGCCCGCCGGGACGCCTCGGCCATCACCCGCTCGCCCGCCTTGTCCCAGCGGACCAGGTCCAGCGGGTTGGTCACCTCGGGAGTGGAGTATTCCGGGTGGGCGTGGTCGACATACAGCCGGGCGCCGTTGGTCAGTATCACGTTGGCCAGCCCGAGGTCCTCGTCGGCCAGCGCCTCCGCCGGGTCGTAGGCGGCTCCGGAGTAGGTGAAGCCGCGGGCGTCCCGCAGCGGGGACTCCTCCTCGTAGTCCCAGCGGGCCCGGCCGCCCCGGGCCAGCTCCGGGCGGGCGCCGTAGGCGTTCACCACCTGCGAGGAGGTCACCATCGGGTTGGCTCCGGCCTGGCCGGGCACGGAGATGCCGTACTCCACCTCGGTGCCCATGATCCGCCGGACACTCATGCCGCTGCCTCGCTTCGCTCGGCGCCGCCATGAGGCACGGCCGCCCTGAGCCTGATGATTCGCTCGCTACGCTCGCTCATGCCGGCACTCCGCTTCGCTCCGTGCCGCCATGAGGCACGGCCGCCCTGAGCCTGATGATTCGCTCGCTACGCTCGCTCATGCCGCCGCCTCGCTCCGCTTACCCATGTCGTTGAGCCTAGTCCGCGCCGCCGCCGGATTGTTCGCCCGGTGTGTCGACACGGCCACGGTACGCCTTCACTGCCCGTTCGACCCGATTCGATCCCGGTGGTTCCGGGGCGCGCCGCGGGATCCCGGACAGCACTGTGGGCGCCGCGACCGCGGCGCCCACAGATGCCGTCATCCGTTACAGGTATTGGCCGGTGTTGCTCGCGGTCTCGATGGACCGGCCAGCCTCCGCGCCCTTGCCACCGGAGACGAGGGTACGGATGTAGACGATCCGCTCCCCCTTCTTGCCGGAGATCCGGGCCCAGTCGTCGGGATTGGTGGTGTTGGGCAGATCCTCGTTCTCCCGGAACTCGTCGACGCAGGCGTCGAGCAGGTGCTGCAACCGCAGCCCCTTGCGCCCGGAGGAGAGGAACTCCTTGATCGCCATCTTCTTGCCCCGGTCGACGATGTTCTGGATCATCGCGCCGGAGTTGAAGTCCTTGAAGTAGAGGACTTCCTTGTCGCCGTTGGCATAGGTGACCTCGAGGAAGCGGTTCTCCTCGGTCTCCGAGTACATCCGCAGCACGACCGCCTCGATCATGGCCGCGACCGTGGACTGCGGGTCGTTGCCGTGCTCGGTCAGGTCGTCCGGGTGCAGCGGCAGGCCGGTGAGGATGTACTTGGAGAAGATGTCCTTGGCCGCCTCGGCGTCCGGCCGCTCGATCTTGATCTTCACGTCGAGCCGGCCGGGGCGGAGGATCGCCGGGTCGATCATGTCCTCCCGGTTGGAGGCACCGATCACGATCACGTTCTCCAGTCCCTCGACACCGTCGATCTCGCTGAGTAGCTGCGGGACGATGGTGTTCTCCACGTCGGAGGAGACGCCGGAGCCCCGGGTCCGGAACACCGAGTCCATCTCGTCGAAGAACACGATGACCGGGGTGCCCTCGCCGGCCTTCTCCCGAGCCCGCTGGAAGATCAGCCGGATGTGCCGCTCGGTCTCGCCGACGTACTTGTTGAGCAGCTCCGGGCCCTTGATGTTGAGGAAGTAGCTGGTGTGCTTCTCCTCGCCCCGCCGCTCGGCGATCTTCTTGGCCAGCGAGTTGGCCACCGCCTTGGCGATCAGCGTCTTGCCGCAGCCGGGTGGGCCGTAGAGCAGGATGCCCTTCGGCGGCCGGAGCTGGTGCTCGCGGAAGAGGTCGGCGTGCAGGAACGGCAACTCGACGGCGTCCCGGATCTGCTCGATCTGGGCCTGCAGGCCGCCGATGTCGCCGTAGTCGACGTCCGGCACCTCCTCCAGGACCAGTTCCTCGACCTCACTCTTCGGGATCCGCTCGTACGCGTACGCCGAGCGAGGCTCGATCATGAGCGAGTCACCGGCCCGCAGCGGCGCGCCGATGAGAGTCTCCGCGAGGTGGACGATCCGTTCCTCGTCGGCGTGGGAGATCACCAACGCCCGGTCGCCAGCGCCGCCGGAGGGGCTGTCCAGCACCTCCTTGAGCATGACGACCTCGCCGACCCGCTCGTAGCCGAACGCGTCGACGATGTTGAGCGCGTCGTTGAGCAGGACCTCCTGCCCACGACGCAGCTCCGCCACGTCGAGCGAGGGTGACACCGCCACCCGGAGCTTGCGACCGCCCGTGAAGACGTCGACCGTGCCGTCGTCGTGCCGGGCCAGGAAGACACCATAACCGCTGGGCGGTTGCGCCAGCCGGTCAATCTCCTCCTTGAGCGTGACGATCTGGGCGCGTGCCTCCTTGAGGGTGTTCACGAGCCGTTCGTTGTTCTCCGTGAGTCGAGCCAGCTGCGCCTGTGTCGCCGCCAGCCGTTCCTCAAGCTGCCGGACGTGTCGAGGGCTTTCGGTCAACTTGCGCCGCACCAGAGCGAGTTCCTCTTGAAGAAACGCGACCTGGGTGGAGAGATCGTGGGCCTCCTTCTCCCACCGTGCGGCGCGCGAGTCCGCGTCGTCGCTGCGTGCCACGTCCCACCTCCCCGGGGGCTTGAACGTTCTGCCCTAACACTAACCGCTATGACGCTGATTCGGTTCCACGCAACACCCTCGTCGCCGAACCTTGATCACGTCGTCGACGACCGGTCGGGCCGATGTCGGCCGATCGGGGTACCGTCGCGACGGCCCGGGCAGGGCTGCGCGACCGCCTCCGGCGCTGCCGACCGGCGGCCTCGGGTCGCGGCTGACCAGGGACTCCCACGCCGTAGCGCCGTCCTGCCGGCGCCACGGTCCCCGATTCGGCGTCGCGGCGCTACCGCACGTCGCGGCGCCGGCGACCCCGCCAGGTAAGGCTCGGCTGCGTCGCGTCGAGGCCGGGCACACCGGAAACCGCCAGCCGGGCCGGCGGGACGGTTCGGGGACGCGAGGGCGGCGACGGGACGCCCGGCACGGCGAGGGCGTGAGGTTTCCCACGGGCGAGTACGGGGGCGTTTCTCACGGCGACCGTGTCACAGGGTGGGACGGCCGACCACCGAGGCGACCAGCCGGGCGAACTCCTCCAGCCGGGAGATCTGCCCCGCGCCGCCGTCGTCGAGCGTCTTGCCGAACCGCAGCGCGTCGTGCCGGGGCGGCACGTGCGCGTCATCGCCCGGCACGCCCTCGTCGAGCGAGCTGAGCAGCAGGTAGACGTCGATGCTGTCGACCCGGATCTGGCCGGTCGGCGTACGGCTCAGCCGGCGCCGGCAGCCCACCTCGCTGACCGTCGAGACCGGCACCACCCGCAACGACGACGTCATCGAGCCCGCCGGGCCGTCGTCAGGTGGCACGTCCTCGCCGTGCCAGAGGATCAGCCGGCTGCCGTCACAGATCGCGACCTCCTGCCAGACCCCGTTCACCTCGTTGACGAAGCGCTCCAGGGTGAAGCCGAGCACCGAGGCACCGTTCAGCACTCCGGTCAGCGCCTCCATCGCGACATCCGGATCGCGCAGGTACGCCCGGGCGGCCGACTCCAGGTCCCGGTACGGCGACCAGTCCGGGAACACGGCCGGCAGGTCTCCCCCGCCGAACGCCGGCCGGCTCATGCCGACACCCCGCTGCACCCACTCATGCCGGCACTCCACACTGAGCTGCCTGATTCGCTGCACTGAGCTGGCCGATTCGCTCGCTGCGCTCGCTCATGCCGTCTCCTCGCCGTGCTCGGCACGCCCGCTGATGCGTCGACTCCGGCGGGAAAAGTTCACTCCGCAGCCCTCCCGGAGGTCGCCTCGGCCTCCTGCCGCGCCTGGCGGCGCAGCGCGTACGCCTCGGCGCCCTTGCTGGGCTTGCGCCGGCGCGGCGGCGCGGTGACCCCGGGCGCGAGCCGGCGACTGGAGACGAGGAAGGCGGTGTGCGCGATCATGCGGTGGTCTGGGCGTACAGCGAGCCCGTCCGCGTGCCAGTCCCGGACCAGCGACTCCCAGGCCCGCGGCTCGGTGAACCCGCCCCGCTCGCGCAGCGCCTCGACCAGCTCGGAGAGCTGGGGCGTGGTGGCGACGTAACCGATGAACACCCCGCCCGGGACCAGCGCGCGTTCGACCATGTCGAGCGCCTCCCAGGGGGTGAGGAGGTCAAGGATAATCCGGTCGAAACCGGACTCTTGGCAGTCTGCCACGTCGCCCACCCGGAGATTCCAGGCTGGATGCGGTCCACCGAAGAAGGATTCCACATTTCTGCGGGCGATTTCGGAGAAGTCCTCGCGCAGTTCGTAGGAATGCAGTTCGCCCTCCGGGCCGACGGCCCGGAGCAGCGAGCAGGTGAGCGCGCCGGACCCGACACCGGCCTCCAGGACCTTCGCGCCGGGGAAGATGTCGCCCATCGTGACGATCTGGGCCGCGTCCTTGGGATAGATCACCTGCGCACCGCGCGGCATGGAGAGTACGTAGTCCGCGAGCAGCGGCCGCAGCGCGAGGTACGCCGTGCCGCCGGTCGAGGTGACCACGCTCCCATCCGGCAACCCGATCAACGCGTCGTGCTCCAGCGCGCCGCGATGGGTGTGGAAAGACCGCCCAGGCTCCAGTGTGATGGTGTGCATCCGACCCTTCGGGTCGGTGAGCTGGACCCGGTCACCGGGGCGGAACGGCCCTCGGTGCGCCGGCACGGGTGCGGTCGGGACGGCGGGGACGGCGGTGGGCTGTGCGGTCACTGAGTCATCTTCCGTTTCGGCTCCAGGAGCTGCGCCAGGTCGGCGATATGCAGAACGCCGACCACATCTTCGCCTGAGGTCACCAGGTACTGCGCGCCCGGGTGGGCCTGCACCGCGTGCACCACCTGCTCACCGCCGAGCCCGACGGCGAGACTGGGCACCCCGTCCACGCCCCGGGCCACCGCGTCCACCGCCACCCAGGGCCGGCGCTCGACCGGTACGGCGTCGGCGGCGGTCCGGTCGACCAGCGCCACCAGCCGGCCAGACGAGTCCGCGACCCCGAGCGTCGAACCAGGTTGCCCGGCGTCCACCCCGCGCCGCTGCGCCTCGGCCAGCGGCGTGCCGCTCGGCACCGAGAAGACCGGCCGGGCCAGCCGGGCCAGGTCGATGAGGGGGAACCGGCGGCTGATCCGGGCCGCCCGGATCGTCTGACCGGCGCCCTGCCAGAGGGTGAACGCGACCAGCAGCACCAGCGCCAGGCCCAGCCACGGCAGCCCGCCGAGCCAGGTCAGCAGCGTGAAGAGCACGGCGGTGCCGATCGCCACGGCCCGGCCGAACCAGCCGGCCACTTCGGTGGCCAGGTGCCGGTCCCGGGTGACGGCCCAGACCCCGGCCCGCAACGCCCGACCGCCGTCCAGCGGCAGTCCGGGCAGGATGTTGAAGAGCCCGACCAGCAGGTTGCTGGCGGCGAGTTGGAAGGCGAACTGGTTGGCCAGGGTGCCGTCCGGAATGGCGAGCGTGGCGCCGACCCCCACCAGCCCGAGTACCAGGGAGACCGCCGGCCCGGCGAGCGAGACGAGCAGGTCCACCCGGGGTGTCGGGGCGTCCCGCTCCATCTCGGTGTAGCCGCCGAGCAGTTCGAGGGTGATGCCGCGCACTCCGATCCCGTACCGCCGGGCGGTCAGGGCGTGCCCCAACTCGTGCAACAGCACTGAGCCGAGCAGCAGGACCACGAAAACCAGCCCGACGAGATAGCCGGTGAGCTGCGACAACCCGAGCTGCTGCCGGACGAACTCGCCGTACATGACGGTGATCAGGGCTACCAGGAGCAGCATGGACGGGTTGAGGTAGACCGGGACGCCGAAGACCCGACCGACGGTGAGGCCGGGCCGCCGGTCAGCGCCGCGTCGCGGTCGCGAGTTTCCCTCCATCTCCTCAGATGCTACGGAACATCCCGTCGGGTGGGCCCGCCGGTTCGGCCGGGGTGACCGCCGACGATCGGCGCCGGTACGCATGGCGGGGCGGGTGGGCCGGGTTCGGTCGTACCCGTGACATAGCCTTCCGGACATGACGGCGGAGACGGTGACATCGCAGACAGCCACGGGCGGCCCGGCAGATCTCCCGACGGAGACTCCGGCCGCGTCGCGGGTCACCGCATCGCTGTCACCGTCCCGGGCGGCCGACTTCAAGACCTGCCCCCTGCTCTACCGGTTCCGCAGCATCGACCGGCTGCCGGAGCGGCCGAGTGTCGAGCAGGCTCGCGGCACCCTGGTGCACGCGGTGCTGGAACGCCTCTTCGACCTGCCGGCCGAGCAGCGGACGCCGGCCGCCGCCGGTGACCTGGTGGCGCCGCAGTGGGACCGGCTGGTGACCGAGCAGGCGGAGCTGGCCGAGATCTTCACCGCCGGTGACCTCGCCGGTCCAGCCGAGTTCCTGACCTCGGCCCGCGAGCTGCTCGACGGCTACTTCACGGTGGAGGATCCCCGTCGGCTGGAGCCGGCCGAGCGGGAGACGCTGGTCTCCACGGTGGTGGACGACCAACTGCTCATCCGGGGCTACATCGACCGGCTGGACGTCTCGCCCGACGGCGCCCTGCGGGTGGTCGACTACAAGACCGGTGGCGCGCCACGGGAGGCGTTCGAGGCCCGGGCACTGTTCCAGCTCAAGTTCTACGCCCTGGTGCTGTGGCGCACCCGGGGGGTGGTGCCCAGGGTGCTGCGCCTGCTCTATCTGAAGGACGCGGAGGTCTGCGACTACACCCCCGACGCCGAGGAGCTGGCCCGGTTCGAGCGCACCGTGCTGGCGCTCTGGCGCGCCATCGAGCAGGCCACCCGGGCCCGCGACTTCCGCCCCAAGCCGAGCCGGCTCTGCGACTGGTGCAGTCACCAGGCGCACTGCCCCACCTTCGGCGGCACTCCGCCGCCGTTCCCGGAACCGACCGCGCCGGTCGACCCGACCGCTCCGATCCCGCCACCGTCCCGGCCCGGCGCCCGGTCAGCTCCGGCTCCGGCTCCGGCTCCGGCTCCGGCTCCGGCTCCGGCTCCGGCTCCGGCGAGCGTACCGGGCGCCCCGGCGCTGCCGAGCCAGTCGACCGGGCCGGGCCGGCCGGGCGCGGCCCGGGGGCTCGGGGTCGACTCCGCCCAGGAGGAGCACGGATCCTCCTGAAGGAGGATCCCAGGGTCGCCGCTGGCGACGACCTGTCGCGCCACACAGCGGCTAGCGTCGCCAGCATGACCCCAACCGATGCCCCCGTGACGCCGGCCCCCGGCCGGATCCGCGGGAGCTGGTGGCGCATCCGGCTCGATCCCGGGCAGCGCAGATGGCTGGCCCGGGACGGGCTGCTCGCGGTCGCCGCCGTCGTGGTGGAGGCGGTACTCGTCGGCACGGCGCCGCCGGGCGTCGCCCCGTGGGGGTGGCCCGGGACGGCGTTCTGGAGCGTCCTCTCCGCCGCCCCGATTGCCCTGCGCCGGCTGGCTCCGTGGACGGCGGTGATGCTGGCCGTCCCGATCTTCGTCGCCTCGGTACTGGCCGACGCGCAGCCGGTCACTGTCGGGGCCACCTTCGTGCTGCTGACCTACACCACCGCCGCGCTGCTGCCACTTCGCCAGGCGGCGCTGGCCGCCGGGGCGCTCTGGGGACCGGCGCTGGCCGTCGCCCTCGTCGAGCCGCCGCCGCCCGACTTCACCGAGCCCTCCCCCGCGTACCTGGTCTTCACCCAGGTACTGCTCGCGCTGGTCTGCTTCTTCGTCGGCCGTACGGTGCACGCCCGGCGGGCCACCATCCTGGCCCTGGAGGAGCGGGCCCGGGTCGCCGAGGAGAACCAGCGGTCGCTGGCCGACCAGGCGGTCGCCGACGAGCGCCGGCGGATCGCCCGTGAACTGCACGACGTGGTCGCGCACCACGTCAGCGTGATGGGCGTACTGGCCACCGGGGCGCGCCGGGTGCTGTCCCGGGATCCGGCGGCCACCGACGGTGCACTGGGCACCATCGAGGAGACCAGCCGGACGACCCTGCGCGAGCTGCGCCGGCTACTGGACGTGCTGCGTACCGACGCCGAGCCGGCCGCCGAGCTGTCCCCGCAACCGGGACTTGCCGGCATCGAGGCGCTGGTGGAGCAGGTGAGGGAGGCCGGCCTGCCGGTGACCCTGCGGGTGGACGGCACGCCGGGCCCGCTGGACCCCGGGGTGGCGCTGACCGTGTTCCGGATCGTGCAGGAGGCACTGACCAACACCCTCAAGCACGCCGGCGCGGCGACCGCCCAGGTGCGGTTGAGTTTCGGGGTCTACTGGCTGATCGTCGAGGTCGCGGACACCGGCCGGGGCCCGGCGCCGGAGAGCGGGCGGCTGGGGCACGGCCTGGTGGGAATGCGCGAACGGATGGCCCTCTACGGTGGAACCCTGCGCACCGGGCCCCGTCCCGGTGGCGGATACCGGGTGTACGCCAAGATGCCGATGGAGCAACTGGGCGCGCCGATCAACAAGGGGGCGGCATGAGCGAGCGTCGCGAGCGAATCAGCCAGCTCAGTGCGGACAAGCCTCATGAC
>NZ_JBDJAV010000028.1:0-139112 GCF_039649625.1 Plantactinospora sp. ZYX-F-223
CCTGACCGTGCGTAACATGGTCAAAAACCGCCCTCTGGCCCGCGCCATCAGCGACGCCGGCTGGCGGCAGTTCCGCACCATGCTCGAATACAAAGCCGACTGGCACGGCCGGGACCTGGTCGTCGTCGACCGTTGGTACCCGTCGTCCAAGCTCTGCTCGACGTGTGGTGCTTCTGCGCAGCGGATGCCGCTGGACGTACGGACGTGGACCTGCCGGTGCGGGACCATCCACGACCGCGACGTCAACGCGGCCCGCAACATTCTGGCGGAGGGGCTCTCCGTTACGGCCTGTGGAGCCGGTGTAAGACCTCAACGGGCGGATACCCGGACGAGGCAGTCGGCATCGAAGCAGGAAAACCCAAGGGCGACCAAGGGAGTCGCCGCCCTCTAGGGCGGTGAAGGATGTCAATCTCGTCTCTCTCCCCTCCTTCTCCCCCTCGCTCGCGACGGCCTGTACGGCGCCGTCGGCGTTGACGGAGCCTATCCGCCGTGGGCAAACCAGCGGCGGAACTGACACATTCTCGGCTCTGTCGGGTCCGGCCCGCGAGCCGGCGACGGGTGACGCGGCGCACGGCGACCGGCGACCGGTGGCCGACGGGCGGCGAGGCGGAGCGCGGCCGGGCCGGACGGGTGCGAGGAACGTACAAGACCTGCGGCCGGGACCGGGACAGGATCCATCCGACGACCGACCAAGGAGGATCCTCGATGACCGCAGCCGCCCCGACGGCCGGGCCGGAGCCGGCCCGGGTCCGCTTCGACACCAAGATCGCCATACTGCTCCGGGACGACCTCGCGACCTGGCAACGGCTCAACGTCACGGCGTTCCTGACCAGCGGTGTCGCCGGGGCGGAGCCGGAGCTGCTCGGCGCCGACTACCTGGACGCCGACGGCACCCGCTACCTGCCGATGTTCCGCCAGCCGGTGCTGGTCTTCACCGGCGGCCGGGACGTCCTCGTCGGCGCGCACCGGCGGGCCGTCGACCGGGGGATGCGGGTCGCCGTCTTCACCGAGCAGCTCTTCGGCACCGGCAACGACCGGGACAACCGGGCCGCCGTCCGGGCGGTCGGGCGGGACCATCTCGACCTGGTGGGGCTGGCCGTACACGGGCCGAAGAACGCCGTCGACAAGGTATTGAAGGGTGCCGTCCTGCACCCCTGACCGCCAGCGCCGTCAGCCGGTGGCCCGGCCGAGCTGGTCCAGCAGCTCACCGGCTGCCGCGTACGGGTCGAGCGAGCCGTCGGCCACCCGGGCGGCGAGCGCCGCGAGCGACGTACCCGCGCGGAGCGAGCCGATCCGGTCCCGGAGCGTGCCCAGCGCGATCGCCTCGACCTCGGCGGCGGCCCGGGCCTCCCGGCGGCGGCGCAGCTCGCCGCGCTCGACCAGCCAGCCGTGGTGCTTCTCCACCGCCGTGACCAGGTCGTCGATCCCCTCGCCCCGGGCCGCCACCGCGCGCACCACGCGCGGGCGCCACTGCCCGGGACCGCGCTCGCCCAGTGCGATCATGCCGTTGATGTCCCGCACGGTGGCGTCGGCGCCGTCCCGGTCGGCCTTGTTGACCACGAACACGTCGGCGATCTCCAGGATGCCGGCCTTGACCGCCTGGATCGCGTCGCCCATCCCCGGCGCCAGCAGTACCAGGGTGGTGTCGGCCAGCGAGGCGACCTCCACCTCGGCCTGACCGACCCCGACGGTCTCCACCAGTACGACGTCGCAGCCGGCCCCCTCCAGCACCCGGACCGCCTGCGGGGTGGCCGCCGCCAGCCCGCCCAGGTGTCCGCGGCTGGACATGGACCGGATGTAGACGCCGGGGTCGGTGGCGTGGTCCTGCATCCGGACCCGGTCGCCGAGGATCGCCCCGCCGGTGAACGGGCTGGACGGATCGACCGCGAGCACCCCGACCCGGTGGTCCCGGGCCCGCAGCGCCCGGACCAGTTCGTTGGTGGTGGTCGACTTCCCCACCCCGGGTGAACCGGTCAGCCCGATCACCTGGGCGCGCCCGGTGTACGGCGCGAGCGCCGCCGCGACCTGCGGCAGCAGCTCGTCACCGGACTCGACCAGGGTGATCAGCCGGGCCACCGCCCGGGGGTCTCCCTGCCGGGCCCGGTCCACCAGCATCGGCACGTCCCGGCTGCGCCGCACCGACCCGGCCGGTTGCGGCGCGGGCCGGTCCGCGGCCGACGCCGCCGTCACTCCCGCCCGCCGGCCTGCCCCGGCACGTGCACGATCAGCGCGTCGCCCTGGCCACCGCCGCCGCAGAGCGCCGCCGCGCCCGTACCGCCGCCCCGGCGGCGCAGCTCCACTGCCAGGGTGAGCACCAGGCGGGCCCCGGACATCCCGATCGGGTGGCCCAGCGCGATCGCACCGCCGTTGACGTTGACGATCTCGCCGGAGACACCGAGGTCCCGGATCGACTTGACGCCCACCTGCGCGAACGCCTCGTTGATCTCGATCAGGTCGAGGTCGCCGACGCCGAGCCCGGCCTTGCGCAGCGCGTGCTGGATCGCGTTCGCCGGCTGCGAGTGCAGCGAGTTGTCCGGACCGGCCACGTTGCCGTGCGCGCCGATCTCGGCCAGCCAGGTCAGCCCCAGCTCCGTCGCCTTCGCCTTGCTCATCACCAGCACCGCGCAGGCACCGTCGGAGATCGGCGAGGAGCTGCCGGCCGTGATGGTCCCGTCCGGGGTGAACGCCGGGCGCAGCCGGGCCAGCGACTCGGCGGTGGTGTCCGGGCGTACGCCCTCGTCCTCGCTGATCACCAAGGGGTCGCCCTTGCGCTGCGGCACCGTCACCGGGACGATCTCCTCGGCGAACGCGCCGTTCTTCTGCGCGGCGGCGGCCCGCTGGTGGCTGGCGGCGGCGAAGGCGTCCTGCTCGGCCCGGCTGATCGCGTGCCGGGCGTTGTGCCGCTCGGTGGACTCGCCCATCGCGCAGCAGTCCCACGGGTCGGTAAGGCCGTCCAGCGCCATGTGGTCCTTCACGGTCACGTCGCCGTACTTGTAGCCGGCCCGCTGACCGAGCAGCAGGTGCGGGGCGTTGGTCATCGACTCCATGCCGCCGGCCACCACGATGTCGAACTCGCCGGCCCGGATGAGCTGGTCGGCCAGCGCGATCGCGTCCAGGCCGGAGAGGCAGACCTTGTTGATCGTGAGCGCCGGTACGGACATCGGAATGCCCGCCTCCACCGCCGCCTGCCGGGCCGGGATCTGTCCGGCGCCGGCCTGGAGCACCTGCCCCATGATCACGTACTGCACCTGGTCGGCGGAGACCCCGGAGCGCTCCAGGGCGGCCCGGATGGCGATGCCGCCGAGCGTGGTCGCCGGAAAGTCCTTGAGGTTGCCGAGCAGCCGACCCATCGGGGTACGGGCGCCGTTGACGATCACGGATGCCATGGGAACTGTCGCCTCCGGGGGGGGACCTGGCGGAGCACCTTAACGTCGGTTAGGTCAGACTATCCTGGTGGACGACGACAGCCCGGGTACCCCCACTGCCGACTATCTCACAGGCATCGGCCTGCTCGGCATCGATCACGTCGGGGTGGCCGTGCCTGACCTCGACGCGGCGATCGAGTTCTACCAACGGGTCTTCGGGATGCGCTGCGTGCACACCGAGACCAACCCCGAGCAGGGGGTCCGGGAGGCGATGCTCCGGGTCGGGCCGACACCGGCCGGCGGCTGCGTGCAACTGCTGGCGCCGCTGGGCCCGGACTCCACCATCGCGAAGTTCCTGAACCGCAGCGGCCCGGGGGTGCAGCAGGTCGCGTACACGGTGGCGGACATCGACGCCGCCTGCGCGGCTCTGCGCGACCGGGGCGTAGGGGTGCTCTACGAGACGCCGAGACGGGGTACCGCCGGCTCCCGGGTCAACTTCGTGCATCCCCGGGACGCCGGCGGCGTACTGGTGGAACTGGTCGAACCCGCCGCCTCCTGACCCGGGTCGGGCGGGCGGCGCCGGCTCAGGCCGGCACGGTGTCGTACGACTCGACCAGCTCGGCCGGCAGCGGTGCCAGGTCGGTGGCCCGGCGGAAGTCGCCCAGGGTGGTGCCGGTGCACTCCGAGTCGACGTTGCGGGCACCGGCCCGGGCCCGCACGTCGTGCAGGTTGACCGCGCGGAAGTCGATGGAGAACCGGGTCCGGCCGGAGGTGTTCGGCACGGTGGTGTGTAGCTGGGCGCCGGAGAAGACCAGCACCCCGCCGGGCGGCGTGATGACCCGCAGGTCCGGCTCCCGCTCCAGCTCCTGCTCCAGCCCGGGCTGCTTGCGGGTCTCGGCGTGCACCTGCGCGGCGGCGGTGGTCCGGCCGTGCGCCACCCACTGCGCGTAGTTGTAGTCCCGGGAGCTGTTCCGCACCCCGGTGTCGAAGTATCCCGGGTGGAAGGCCATCACGTTGGCCTCGGTCACCTCGTACACCGGGATCCAGAAGTTGAGCTGGGACATCGGCGCGGAGAACCAGGTGTCCCGGTGGGGCTCGAACTGGAGCGTCAGCCCCGCGTTGAGGTATTCGCTGGTCATCGAGCGCAGCCGGGGCACGTCGAAGTAGGTCTGCACCGGGTCGGCGCCGAGGTCTGCGAGGAGCCCCCGGACGAGTTCGGCGCTGCGCGGGTGGTTGATGAAGCTGGGCTTCAGCTCGGCCAGCACCGAGACGTAGTCCGGGCCGGCCAGGTGGTGCTGGGCCTCCGGCGGGAAGTGCGGCGCGAACGCGGTCTCGGTCATCTGCCGGGCGAAGGCGACCAGCGCCATCGAGTGCGGCGTCGGCGAGTAGACGAACAGGTCCCCGGCGAAGAGCCGTGCTCGACGCTCGTCGTCGGACATCGGCGAGTCGAAGTGCAGCACCGTCACTGCGGCCTCCTGCGGTAGCTCCCGGTAGGTCTGGTGCCCAGCGGATCACGCTGGGTCTGCGCAGCGGTCACGGTAGGCCGCGAGCCGGCGGCCCGGAATGCGCCGTCCGGTCGGGCCGGGGCCCGTGTCGACAATCCGACTTCGCCCCGGTACCCGGCTGGAAAGGCCGGGTGCGGCGCCCGGCGGCACATAGAGTCGGGCGATGCCGCCCGCGCAGCCCTTCGCGCCCGCCGCCACCCCGGCGACGCCGGCCCCGCGTACCGGGTCGTCCGCCGTCCCGGCCGGAGCCGCTCCCGCCGGGGTACGCCCGTTCCGGTTCACCGCCGCGATGCCCGGGCTGGACCGGCCGGCGGCGCGGTGGCGCGACGAGATCCGCCGGATCGAGGCCCTCGGTTTCGACTCCGTCTCGGTCTCCGACCACTTCACCGGCGGCTGGGCGATGGACCCGCTGGTGGCGATGACGGTGGCCGCCGAGGCCACCACCCGGCTCCGGGTGCTGGGCATGGTCTTCTGCAACGACTTCCGGCATCCGGTACTCCTGCACAAGGCACTGGCCAACCTCGACGTCTTCTCCGGCGGCCGGGTGGAGATCGGCCTCGGTGCCGGCTGGCTGCGCGACGACCACGACGCGGCCGGGCTGCCGTTCGACCCCCCGGCGGTCCGCGTCGGGCGGCTCGCCGAGTCGATCGAGATCCTGCTCCGGCTCTTCGGCGACAAGCCGGTCGACTTCACCGGCCGGCACTACCGGATCAGCGGACTGCTCGGGCTGCCCGAGCCGGTGCAGCGCCCCCATCCCCCGCTACTGGTCGGCGGCGGCAGCCGGCGGATCCTCGAACTCGCCGGCCGGTGCGCCGACATCGTCGGGATCAACCCGCGGCTCGCCCCGGACGTCGACCCGCTGGCCGCGGTCGCCGAGCTGAGTCCGGAACGCTTCGCCCGGAAGGTGGCCTGGGCCCGGGACGCCGCGACGGCCGCCGGGCGGGACCCGGCCGACCTGGAGTTCCAGTCCCGGATGTTCGACGTACGGGTGGTGCACCGGGGGGTCGCGCACCACGCCTCGTCCAGTCATGCCCGCGGAGTCGACCCGGCCGCACTGGCCGGCTCGCCGGCGGTGCTGCACGGCAGCGTGGACGAGTGCGTCGACAAGCTCCTCGCGCTCCGCGACCGGTACGGGGTCAGCTATCTGCATCTCGGCGGCAACCTGGACGCCGCCGCCCCGATCGTGGCCCGGCTGGCGGGACGATGACCGCACCGGATCCCCTCCGCGGCACCGCGGTGCGGAACCGGCCCCGACACCACTGTCCGGAGGTCCTTCGGGGACGGTAGAACCGGCAAACAGAATCGTCGTCCGGCGGGTTGAGTTGACCTTGTGAACTGGGCGCGATAGTACGGCTCGGGCCTTGCGAAGCACCCCGGTAAGTCTGCAAGTATGTCCCAATGCCCCAGCAGCAGTCCTCCCCTCTCGCGTTCTTCGACAACGCGAACTCGCAGCCAGACTTCACGGTTGCCCTGCGCGGCTACGACCGTGAGCAGGTCAACAGCCACCTGGGCCGGTTGAACGCCGCTCTGAACCAGTCCGAGCAGGCCCGTGCCGAGGCCGAGCAGCGGATGAACGACGCACAGCGTCGGCTCCGCCAGGCCGAGCAGCGGCTCGCGTCGGTCGAGCAGAAGCTCACCGACACCAACAAGCAGCTCGAGGAGAACAACCGCCCCACCCTCTCCGGCCTGGGCACCCGGGTCGAGCAGATCCTGCGCCTCGCCGAGGAGCAGGCGAACGACCACCGCGGCGAGGCCAAGCGCGAGTCGGAGGGCATCCTCTCGGCCGCCCGGCTGGAGGCGCGGGAGATCACCGACAAGGCCCGTGCCGAGGCCGCCGCGATGAAGGCCTCCGCCGAGCGGGAGGCGGGCAGCGTACGCACCGCCGCCGAGCGGGAGGCCGCCGAGGTCCGGGTGCAGGCCCGCCGGGAGGCGGACACCCTGCGCGCCGACGCCGAGCGGGAGACCAAGCAGCTCCGTACGGTGACCGCGCACGAGGTCGCCGAGTTGAAGTCCACCGTCGAGCGGGAGGTCGCCACCCTCCGGGCCACCGCCGAGCGGGAGATCACCCAGCAGCGCGCCAAGGCGGCCCGGGAGGCCGAGGAGAAGCGCGCCGAGGCGACCAAGCTGCTCACCGACGCCCGGGACAAGCGCGACAAGGACCTCCAGGCGCTGGAGCTCCAGCTCGCCGAGCGCCGGGAGAAGGCCGAGCGCGAGGAGTCGGAGCGGCACGCCGCCCAGGTCGCCCAGACCCAGAAGCTGGTCGCCGAGGCCGAGCAGCGGGCCCGGGCCGCACAGGACCGCGCCAAGGAGATCGAGCAGCGCGCCGAGGCCCGCCGGGTGGAGTCGGAGCGGAACGCCAACGAGACCATCGACAAGGCGAAGGCGCTCGCCGACAAGACCCTCAACGAGGCCCGCGCCGAGGCGCACCGCCTGCTCACCGAGGCGCGTACCGAAGCCGACCTGACCACGCAGGCGGCTCGCCGCGAGGTCGAGGACCTCACCCGGCAGAAGGACGCCGTCACCTCGCAGCTCGGCCAGATGCTCTCCGGCCTGGCCGGCATCGTGCCGGGCGTGGGTGGGGCAGCCGCCAAGCCGGAGGCGCCGAAGGCGGCCACCGACGAGAAGACCGAGGCGGAGGAGCGGGTTCCCGCCGACGCGACGAGCTGACCCGACGACGCTCGCGGGTCGGACTGCGGGGCAGCAGCACGGCCGGGGCCGTACCGGAACTTCCGGTACGGCCCCAAGTGCTGCCCGGCGTACGGTCCGATAGGTCGGGCAATGTCACCACCAGTGAGCTTCGTCCCATCAGCCCCGCCGGGTATCGCCGCAGAACCAGCCACCGCGTGTGAGGATGGGAGTATGTCGCACGGCGAGGAACTGTTTGCCCTGAACGGGGACGTGGCTACGGAGCCGAGCTTCGAGCCGGCCTTTCGGGGCTACGACAAGGGGCAGGTGGACCGATACGTCGCTCGCGCCGAAAACGAGATCGCCACTCTGGCGGCGCAGCGTGAGCACGCGTACACCCAGATCCACAATCTGGCCGGGCAGGTCGAGGTGCTGCAACGCGACCTTACGGCGGTACGCCGGCAGGTCGGCGTGGTCGACCGGGCGTCGTTCCGGCACCTCGGTCCGGTGGTCGAACAGATCCTGACGCTCGCCGAGGAACAGGCCGAGATCATCCACCGGGACACGCTCCAGGAGATCGAGGCCCGCCGGGCCGAGGCGGAGCAGGTGCTCGAGGACGCCCGGGCGCAGGCCGCCGACGCGCTGCGCGACTTCGAACTCGCGCTCGCCGCCCGCCGCGCCGAGGAGGAGAAGGTCAACACGGCCCGCCGGGCCGAGGCGGACGCCGCCGTCACCGCCGCCGCCGAGGAGGCCACCCGGCTCCGCGAGGCCGCGCAGGCCGCGTTCGAGAAGGCCAAGCAGGAGGGTTCCGAGCTGCGCAACCGGGCCGCCGAGGAGGCGAACCGGCTGCGCGAGGCCAGCCAGGCGGCGCACGCCAAGGCCCTACAGGAGGCGAAGCAGCTCCGGGACACCGCCGAGCAGGAGGCGAACCGGCTCACCGAGCTGACCAACCAGCAGGCCCGGGAGCTGACCGAGCGGACCGAGCGGGAGAGCCAGCAGGTCGTCGAGCGGGCCCGCCAGGAGTCCGCGCGGCTGCGGCACGCGGCCCAGCACGAGGCCAACCGGCTGCGCGACGCCGCGCAGCAGGAGGCGACCCGGCTGCGCGAGGCCGGACAGGCGGCGCATGTCAAGGCCCAGCAGGAGGCGCAGCGGCTCACCGACGCGGCGAGCCAGGAGGCCGACCGCATGATCGAGATCGCCAAGCAGGAGGCCACCCGGCTGCGCGAGGCCGGCCAGGGACTGCACGCCAAGGCCAAGCACGAGGCCACCCAGCTCCGCGAGGCCGGGCAGGCGGCGCACGCCAAGGCCCAGCAGGAGGCGACCCGGATCAACGAGGAGACGGCGGAGTACGTCCGCAAGTCCCGGGCCGAGGTCGAGGACTACGCCCAGAAGGTACGGGCGGAGACACAGCAGGAGCTGGGCGCCTGGCGGGCCGGTGTCGAGCAGGAGGTGAACCGGCGCCGTACCGCCGCGGAGGCGGAGATCGCCGCCCTGCGGAGCGCGGCCGAGCAGGAACTCGCCGCCGGCCGGGCCGCGCTGGAGGAGGAACTCGCCGCCTACCGGGCCGGGGCCGACCGCGAGTTCAACCAGCGCAAGTCCGAGCTGGAGCAGCAGTTCCAGGAGCGGCAGGCCGAGCTGGAGCAGCAGTTCGAGCAGCGCCGGGCAGAGCTGGAGGAGTCGTACCAGACCCGCCGGGCGGAGATCGAGGGCGGCGCCGACCGGGTCCGCCAGGAGGCCGACGAGTACGCCGAGCGGGTACGCCGGGAGGCCGACGAGCACGCCGTGGCGATCCGGCGGGAGGCCGAGGAGCGCCTCACCGAGTTGCAGCGGCAGGCCGACGAGCAGGCCGCGACGTCCCGCCGCCAGTTCGAGGAGTACATGGCGACCGCGCAGCAGCACCTGGCCACCACGCAGCAGCACCTGGCGAGTACCCAGCAGGAGGCGGCGGCCGGCCGGCAGCAGTTGGCCGAGGTGATGCAGGAGATCGCCGAGGCGCAGCAGGCGCTCGCCGACATCCGCCAGGAGACGGTCGCCTCCCGCCAGGAGTCCGACCGGATCCAGCGGCAGTTGGCCGCCGCGCGGGACCAGCTCGCCGGTGAGCGGGACCGGTTGACCGGTACGGAGCAGTCGGCCCAGCAGGCCGAGCAGCAGTTGGCACAGGCCGAGGCGGACATGCAGCAGATCGTCGAGGCCGCCGCCGAGCAGGTTGCCGCCGACCAGCACGCCGGATCGACAGGCGGTGGGAAGTCCGGGGCGACCCGGGTGACCGAGCCGGTGACCGGCGGAGCCGACGGCGGCAGCATCGACGGCGAGCCGACCGTGGCCGCGGTGCCCGGCACCGGTGGCCGGGAACCGATGCCGACCCGGATCACCAGCACCGGCGACTCCGGGAAGCGCAGCGGCAAGCCGACGGTCGAGGACCAGGGCACCAAGTCGAACAAGGTCACCGTCGACTCCGACTAACCGGACCGGGACCGGCCCGTCCCGTCGCGGCCGTTGCTCCGGCCCGTTAACCTTCGCCGAGACGATCAGTCGGGGGAGGTCAGGGTGGGCAGCGAGCAGCCATCGGTGCACGACGAGCGGCGCGACGGCGACGCCCCGGAGAACGTGCCCCGGCCGGCCGGCCCGGTCGACGGGGATCTGGCCGATGCCGGCCCGGTCGCCACCGAGCCAGCCGGTAGCGACCCGGATCCCGGTGCCGGCGCGACCGGGTCCGCCGGCAGTGGACGGTTCGGCCGGCCCGGCCAGCCGTTGCGGCTCAGCCCGTTCCTGGTCGGGCTCACCGGTGGGCTGGGCGTGCTGCTGGCGTACGCGATCTTCCTCGCGGTCCGCAACGCGGGCTCGGTGCTGGTGCTGGTCTTCATCGCACTCTTCCTGGCGATCGGCCTGCACCCGGCGGTGGTCCGGCTGCGGTCCTGGGGGCTGCCCCGTGGCCTCGCCGTGGCGGCGGTGACCCTGACCCTGCTCGCGGTCATCACCGGCGCGGTGTACGCGCTGGTCCCGCCGATCGTCAGCCAGACCGGTGAGTTGATCGGGCAGGTACCCGACTACGTGACCCAACTGCGCCGCAACGACACCGTCAACGACCTGATCATCCAGTACGACCTGGCGGGCAAGATCGAGTCGGCGGCCACCACGGAGAACATCACCCGGGCCCTGGGCGGGGTCTTCGGCGCCGCCGGGTTCATCTTCGGCGCGGTCTTCAACATCGTCACCGTGATCGTGCTGACCATCTATTTCATGGCCACCTTCGACCGGCTCCGCGACCTCGGCTACGGCCTGGTCCCGGCCACCCGGCGGGACCGGGTCCGGCTGATCGGCGACGAGATCCTCGCCAAGGTCGGCGCCTACATGGTGGGGGCGCTGGCCATCGCGCTGCTGGCCGGGGTGAGTACCTTCGTCTTCGCCATCGTCGTCGACCTGGCGTACCCGTTCGCGCTCGCCGTGGTGGTGGCGATCTGTGATCTCATCCCGCAGATCGGCGCGACCATCGGAGCGGTGGTGATCAGCCTGGTCGGCTTCGCCACCGACGTGCCGACCGGGATCGCCTGCGTGGTCTTCTTCCTGATCTACCAGCAGGTGGAGAACTACCTCGTCTATCCCCGGGTGATGCGCCGGTCCGTGCAGGTCAACGACGTGGCGGCGATCGTCGCGGCGCTGCTCGGGGTGGCCCTGTTCGGGGTGATCGGCGCGCTGGTGGCCATCCCGGCGGTGGCCGCGATCCAACTGGTGCTCCGCGAGGTGGTGCTGCCCCGGCAGCAACACCGGTGAGCCGCAACTTCTGTCCGCAATCCGTCTGAATCGAGAATAGTAACCCCTTCAACACGGCTTGTAGTATTCATTCATGGCCAGTAGATCGAGACGATCGGAATCGCACCCCTCCTGAGCTGGGAAGGTGGCTCGATCGCGCGATCGTGTCGGCTCGGGGGGAGTCGGCGCGGACCGGCCGAATCGGCGGTGGGCGCCTCGTCGCGCACGAGCGGCGGCCCCTGCCCGTGTGCGACGCGCCCGTGGGGGGTAGCCGTGACTGACACCAACGCCGAACCTCCGATCGAGCCAGCGAATCCCGTCCGCCAGCCACACCGCGACCGGCGCCGCGCGACCGTCATCGGGATCTTCGGCGTCACGGCCGCCCTCCTCGCCGCCAGCGGCTATCTCGTGCTCAACGTCGCGGGGCAGCCGGTCCGGGCCGCGCCGATGGTGCTCGACCAGCCCGGCACCGTCCTCTGGGGACAGACGGTCGACCGCCCGATCGAGGTGGCGGCCGACAACGTGACCATCCGGCGGGTGAAGGTACGCACCGGCGGCGCCGCCGCCATCGTGATCCGGTCCGGGGTGGTCGGCACGCTGATCGAGGACACCGAGATCCGATGCACCTCGGCCGGGACCGACGGCGTGGTGCCGGGTGGCTACTCGGCGTTACGGGTGCGGGTCAACGGGTGCCGCCAGGCGTTCCGGCAGACCGGCGGCAACCCGGCCACCATCGTCGAGTCCTCCCAGGACGGAAAGCCGTACCGGATCGAGGGGCCGAGCGGTCCGACCGGAGGGCCGATGCCGCCACCCGACCCCGATCCCGACTCCCGGGCGATGGCGCAGCGGCCGCCGTACGCCCCGGCCAGCGCGCCGCCCACCCCGATCACGTACTGGCCCGGGCCGGGCAACACCGGCGTACCGGCCGGTACGGCGCTGCGCAACTCCGGATCGCTCAGCCTGCGTACCGCCGGGCAGGTGGTGAGCGGGCTGAACATCGTCGGCTGCGTCACCGTCGCCGCCGCCAACGTGCAGATCCTGCGGTCCCGGATCACCTGCAACAGCACCACGTACTCGATCCGGACCCTGGCCGGGGCGACCAACCTGTTGATCCAGGACGTCGAGATCAACGGCATGGCGAAGAACTCGGCCTCGATCTGCTGCGGCAACTACACGCTGCGCCGGGGCAACGTCTACAACATGATCGACGGCCCGCGGCTGGCCGACAACACCAGGATCTTCGACTCGTACCTGCACAGCCTGGCCCGGGTCGCCGGCTCGCACAACGACGTGTTGCAGAGCACCGGCGGCAACAACATCATCATCCGGCACAACACCCTGCTGTCGTACAACCCGGTGACCCGGGACCCGTTCAACTCCTGCCTCACCATCGGCTCGGAGACCAGCCCGTCGCTGACCAACCTGACCTTCGAGGACAACTACTGCAACGGCGGCAACTACTCGATCGGGATCAGTCCCCGGCTGATCGGCTCCAACATCCTGTTCCGGAACAACAAGTACGGCCGCGACTACCGGTACGGGGTGGTCTCCGGCTGGAACCGACCCGGGGTGATCTGGGAACGGGCCACCAACGTCTACTTCGACAACGGTCAGCCGGTGGTCTGAGCGGAGTCGGCCGACGGGGCCGGCCCGGGTGCCGGAACAGCCGGCGCCCCGTCCCGGGTCGGCGGCCGGTACGCCTCCAGCACGGCCGGTTCACGTAGCCGCTTGCGGCCGATCCGGCGCAGGGTGCCGAGGGTGGAGCGGAGCTTCTCGACCGTGGACAGGTGCCGCCACCAGATCCCGGCCATCGGCAGGTTGCGCAGCCGGGGCGTCATCAGGCCGGCGGCCCGCAGCGTGCGCAGTCGCCCCCACACCGCACCCCGGGCCCGGAGCAGGTTCGGCTGCGAGGCGGGCAGGATGCCGGCGCTGACCGGGGTCAGTACCAGCGCCCCGGCCGCGATGGCGGCTTCGACCAGCCGCACGCCCCGCTCGGTACGGGCCAGCACCAGGGACTGGCCCGGGTCGTCGCCGGTCGGCCTGTACCACGGATCGCCGACCGCCACGTCGGCGAACTCGCCGGTGTGGTCGGCGCAGAGGTAGCAGCGCCACTGCCGGTGCTTCTGCAGGATGTCGCCCCAGGACTCGGCGTAGCTCAGTTCCCGGCGCAGCTGGGGCGGGTCGTCGGCGAGCCGGGCCCGGGCCGATCCGGGCCAGCCGGCGCCCCGGTAGTGCACCGACTCCAGCCGGGTCGGGTCGGCCACCCCGAGCCGGTCCAGCATCTCCAGGGTGCCCCGGGTGGTGGGGGTGCCGGCGCAGAAGATCGCGATGGTCAGCCCGAGCTTCCGGTCCAGCTCCGGCCGGACCTGCCGGGCCATCCGGGCCGCCGCCACGTCGCAGGGCTTGCCGACGAAGACGCACGGCGCCTCGGCCGACTCGACCAGGTCCAGCCGGTCGCAGGGGCTCGCCGGGGCGTACCGGGAGCCGGCGTTGGCGAGCAGCTCGGCGGGGGTGCGGGACAGCCGGGTCTCGTTCAGGTACGGCACGTCGGCCCGGGCGCCGATGTGCAGCACCCCGGCCATCCCCTCGCCGGTCAGGCAGTGTCCGGCCAGTGCGGTCGCCACGCCGCCGCTGGAGCCGGCGTACCGGATCGCCGGGTCGGCGGCGTACCCCTCCCAGATCGCCCGGACCGGTCCCCAGGCCGGGCGCAGCTCGGGGATCTCGCCCGGCGCCGGCCGGCTGCTGCCGTGCCCCAGCCGCACCCCCGGGCAGCAGTCCAGCGCCGCCGTCGCGCCGCTGCCCGCCGCCCCGACCGGGGTGATCGGCAGCGGCCGCCGGCCGTGGTCGAGCACGTCGACCATCCGCACCTCGTCCGGCGCCAGGTACGCGCAGACCCCGCACCCGGTGCAGAGCTTGCCGGACGCCACGTCGTGCACCGTGCGGGGCCGCAGCATCAGCGCACCCCGGCCGGCGCCCGGCGGTCCCGCTCGGCCCGGGCCAGCGCCACGAACTCGTCCATCTGGGCGGCGGCCCGCCCGACGGCGGCCGGAGTCCGGACGGCCAGTTCGGCTGCGGTCTCGACCCGGCCGGTCCAGGAGGTCCAGAGCGCGTCGAGCAGTGCGTCGTCGGCGAGCCGGCGGGCGTCGGCGACGTGCCGGCGCTGCCCCACACTGGCGAAGACGCCCCGCGCCTTGTCGCTGTACGCCACCACCGCCGCCGGGACCCCGGAGGAGAGTGCGGCGATCGTGGAGTGCATCCGCATCCCGCAGAACCAGCTCGTGTGCCCGATCACCCACTTGCTCTGGTGCGGGTCCAGCCCGGACGGGGCGAGCGCGACCCGGTCGCCGTACCGGGGGGCGAGCGCGGCGTAGAGCCGCTCGCTGGCCACCCGGTCGTCGTCCGTCCCGCCGGGAGTGAGCACGTGCGGGACGATGATCACCCGGGTGTCCGGCTGCTCCAGCAGGCGTTCGCAGAGCCGGTTGGCGACCCGGGAGGTGTCCCCGGCGAGTCCGAACTGGACCCGGCCCTCCGGCCGGGACATCAGCCCGCTGACGTTGATCCCGGCCACCGGCCCCGGATCCGCCTCGAACCACCCGGCCAACCGCTGGTACGCCGGTTCGTCCGGCACCCTCGGCTCCAGCGCGAAGGCCACGTCCACGCCCTCCCGGTGGCGCGTCGGGTCGAGGTCGGGGCCGAGCAGGTCGGCCAGGGCGCCGTAGCTCTCCGGGTCCCGGGCCCAGGCCATCCGCGCGCCCCGGACCAGCGCCGCCGCCTCGGCCCGCAGCCGCGCCGAGCGGAACGGCCCGTACGTCTGTGGCAGCAGCACCAGCGGGCGGCGCCGGAGCAGCGCCAGCCGCTTCGGCCAGGCCACGGTGCGGAACCGGTGTTCGCCGTAGATGTCGCTGAAGCTGTCCCCGCCGCTGACGTCCAACACCACGTCGGCGGCGTCGATCCGGGCCAGCCCGGCGTTGCCGAGCCCGCCCAGCGCCGCGCTGATCCGCATGTTGAGGTAGGACTCCGGCCGGTGGTAGCGGCGCGAGTGCCGGGCACCGGCCAGCGAGATCGGCACCGGCCGGCCGGCCACGAAGGTGTGCCCGGCGCGCTGCCCCCAGCCGTCGTCGAAGACGGTCACGTCCGCGCCCGGCTCCCGGGCCAGCAGTCCGCCCAGGGTGGCCGCCCGCAGCGCGCCGACCCCCAGGTTCAGGTGTGCGCCCGGCACCCCGAACAGGCAGGCCGACAGGGCCCTGGTTCGGGCGCTCGACCCGGTCGTCCCGCTCGCCTCGGGCGCTTCGCTCGCCTCGGTCGTCTCGCTCGCCTCGGTCACTGCTCGATCACCGCTTTCTCGCACCGGAACGCCTCGGCGTACCGGGACCGGCACTCCATCCCCCGCAGCCGGGCCAGCCCGAGGAAGACTTCGTCGTCCCACCAGTCCCGGGCCTTCTGGGACGGATAGCTCGCGTGCAGCAGCTCGACCTTGCGGCGTACCCGCTCCTCGGTCAGGGGCAGATAGACGTTGCGCCGGCCCAGGTCCCCGTCCCACTTGGGGATCTCGTAGTACAACACCGTGGCGTCCCGAAACGACGTGGGCACCAGCGCGGCGAGTGTGTGGTGGTCCTGGTGCGCGTCGTCCGGGCTGGGCGCCAGCACCAGATCGGCGTTCAGGGTCGCGGCGGCGGCGTTCACGATCTCCTTCGCCTCGCCCCACCGGGCCGGCACCCGGCCGTCCGGCAGGTCGTGCAGGGCGAAGCTCCGCCGAGCGCCGGGCAGGAAGGCCGCGGCCGCCGCCCGCGCCTCGGCCTGCCGGGCGGGACTGCCGGTCAGCAGCACGTAGTGCACCCGGAGCCCGGGTACGTCGCCGAGGGCGAGCAGCAGCCCGCCGGCGCCGATCTCGATGTCGTCCGGATGTGCCCCGAGCAACACCACCGAACGCGCCGCGGAGAGGCGCAGCGGCATCATCAGCCCGTCAGCCCCAGCTCGCGGGCTCCCCCGGCGCTACCGGCGGCGGCGAGCACCGGCTCCAGGGTCGCCGGCCGGCGGCCCCGGTTGCGGTTGGCGTCCCAGAGCATCCACGGGCAGCGGGCCGAGTGGTAGAGCTGCTCCAGCTCGGCCCGGTCCTTGAAGGTGTCGGCGGCCCGCCAGAACCCGGTGTAGCGCTGGGCGATCAGCCGCTGCTCCGGCAGCAGCCGGTCGAACGCCTGCGGCACCAGGTCCTCCCCCTCGCGCAGCACGTCGAAGATCCCCGGGCGCAGGATGAAGTAGCCGCCGTTCTCCCACTGCATCAGCTCGCGGATCGGGCGTACCCGGGTGACCTGGTCGCCGGGGGCGATGTCGATGACGTGGTGGGTCGACTGCACCGGTACGGCCAGTAGGCTGGCCACCGCGTCGGTGTAGCGGAACCGGTCGACCATCTCCGGCAGCGGCGCGTCGGTCAGGGTGTCGGCGTAGTTGGCCAGGAACATCGGCTCGTCCTCGACGTACTTGCGGACCCGGATCAGCCGCTCGCCGATGCTCGCCCCGAGGCCGGTGTCGATGAAGGTGATGTTCCAGTCGGTGATGTCGGCGGAGTGCAGCCGCACGTCCCGGCCGTCCATCGAGAGGCTGAAGTCGTTGGAGAGCGTCTCGTCGTACCGGAGGAAGTAGTCCTTGACCGCGACGGCGCCGTAGCCGAGGCAGAGGATGAAGTCGGTGTGCCCGAAGTAGGCGTAGTAGCGCATCACGTGCCAGAGCAGCGGGCGGTCCCCGATCATCGCCATCGGCTTCGGCGCGGAGGCCGCGTCCTCGCGCATCCGCATCCCCAGGCCGCCGCAGAAGAGGACGACCTTCATCAAGACCCGCCCGAAAAACCCCTGGCGTTAGCCATGGGGAGGACAGGACGGTCGGGCGTGGTGGTGGTTTTCGACACGGCGTCGACTCCTCTGCGGGGCAAAACCTGTCGGATGCGGCTGGGATGCTTGCCGGCGTGGACGAGACAGTGCGGTACACCTACCGGTTGCGTCCCGGCGCGACCGCGCGGGCCACGCTGCTGGCCGAGTGGGGGCGGTGCCGCTGGCTGTGGAACGAGGCCGTCCACCAGCACAAGACCGGGCGTAGGCCGACCTTCGGCAAGTTGTCGAAGTTGCTGACCGGGGCGCGGGCCCGCTCGTCGTGGTTGTGGGAAGGGTCCCAGGTCGCCCAGCAGCAGACGCTGCGTACCTACGCCCTCGCCCTCCAGCACTCCTTCAGAGTGAAGGGACGGGGCGGGCCGAGCGCCGACGGCGCAATCGGTGTCGACTGGGGCGTCACGACGACCGCGACGACTACCGACCCCGCCTACGACCTGCCGTACCTCGGCCACCGGAAACGGTGCGCCGCCGAGCTGGCCAGACTCCAGCGCCGGATGGCCCGCCGCCGCAGGGCGAAGGGTGTCAAGCCGTCGAATGGGTACCTTCGGGCCAGGCGGCAGGCGGCGAGGGTCGCAAGGAGGGCGGCCCGGCAGAACGCCCACGACGCCCGGGTCTGGGCAAAGAAGGTCGTCGACAACCACGCGACCATCGCCATCGAGGACTTCAAGCCGACATTCCTGGCCAGGTCCCGGATGGCCCGCAAGGCCGCCGACGCGGCGATCGGCGCCGCGAAGCGGGAACTGATCAACCGTGGCACGCGGGCGGGCCGGAAGGTGGTGCTGGTGCCGCCCGCCTACACCACGATGACCTGCTCGCAGTGCGGTACGAGAGCCAAGCACCGCCTCGGGCTGGGGGTCAGAGTCTTCCGGTGCGACACCTGCGGACACACCGCCTGCCGCGACCGGAACGCCGCGAGGGTAATCCTCACCATGGCAGAACGCGACCGTGCTGGTGCCGACGACGTAAGACATGCGATCACCTCCTTCCGAGACGGTGCTCGGGTGCGGTCCGAGCCAGAAATCCCCCGGCTTCCAGCGATGGGGAGGCGTTATCAGACCACCTCCAGGGCGGGGATCGGGAAGACGAGCCGCCCGCCCCAGTGCCGCACGTAGGCGAGCTGCGCGGAGATCTCGGTGCGCAGGTTCCAGGGGAGCACGAGTACGTAGTCGGGGCGGTCCTCGGCGATCCGCTCCGGCGGGTGGATCGGGATGTGCGTGCCGGGCAGGAACTTCCCCTGCTTGTGCGGGCTGCGGTCCACGGTGTATTCCAGCAGGTCGGCTCGGATGCCGCAGTGGTTGAGCAGCGTGTTGCCCTTGCCCGGCGCCCCGTAGCCGACCACCCGCAGGCCCTGGGCCCGGGCGGTGAGCAGGAAGTCGAGCAGTTCCCGCTTGATGTCGAAGACCGCGTCGGTGAAGCCGAGGTGCCCGGCGACGGTGTGCAGCCCGGCCTCGGTCTCGGCGTCCAGCACCGACTTGACGTTGCCGGACGGCTCCCCGGCCGCCGCGGCCGGCCGGGCGTGCACCCGCAGCGAACCGCCGTGCGACGACAACTCGTCCACGTCGGTCACGATCAGGCCGGCGGTGGCCAGCGCGCGCATCGCGGTACGCAGCGTCAGGTATTGATAGTGCTCGTGGTAGATGGTGTCGTACTGCCGGCGCTCGATCAGCCGGAGCAGGTGCGGCACCTCGCAGGTGACCAGCCCGGTCGGCTTGACCAGCGCGGCCAGCCCGGCGGTGAACCCGATCAGGTCGGGCACGTGCGCGTAGACGTTGTTGGCGGCCACCAGGTCGGCCCGGCCGTACCGCTCCGCCAGCTCGACACCGCTCTCGGCGCCCAGGAACCGCACCTCGGTCCGGATGCCCCGGCGCCGGGCCACCTCGGCGACGTTGCCGGCCGGCTCCACCCCGAGCACCGGTATGCCGCTGGCGACGAAGTGCTGGAGCAGATATCCGTCGTTGCTCGCCACCTCGGTCACCAGGCTGTCCGGCCCGAGACCGAGCGCCTCGGTCATCGTGTCCGCGTACCGCCTGGCGTGCGTCACCCAGGAGTCGGAATACGACGAGAAATAGGCATAGTCGGAAAAGATTTCCTCTCCGGACACGTACGCCGGAAGTTGTACGAGCAGACAGTTCGAACAGATTCGGACGTGCAGGGGATAGAAGGTCTCGGCCGAATCGAGTCGGTCGGCGTCCAGATAGCTCTCGCAGAGCGGCGACATGCCGAGGTCGACAAACGTTTCGGTCAATACCGCCGCACACAGCCGACATTTGGCATCGGTCATGCCCCACCCACCCCGATATGATCGGAATACCGGCGCGGCGCCCGCCCGCCTGCGCGCCACGCTAACCAGCACTCCGGCGCGGCGGGAGCGGTTGAGTAAAAAGTCCGACAATAGCCCGGCCGGTCAGGGGGCCACCCATAAACTCGCCTTCTCACCCGGTCGACGACGGGAGCTTTGCCGTGCGTGTTCTCGTGACCGGCCACCATGGTTACCTCGGCGGCGTACTCACCCCGATGCTGGGGGCCGCCGGGCACGACGTGACCGGCCTGGACACCGATTACTACTCCGACTGCCTGCTCGGCCCGGCACCGGCGGCCGTGCCCTCCCTCGCGATGGACCTGCGGGACGTCCGGCCGGAGCACCTCGCCGGGTTCGACGCGGTCTGCCACCTCGCCGCGCTCTGCAACGACCCGATCGGCAACCTCAACCCGGAGCTGACCTACGAGATCAACCACCGGTCGACGGTGCGGCTGGCCGAGGCTGCCAAGGCCGCCGGGGTGACCCGGTTCCTCTTCTCCTCCTCGTGCAGCCTCTACGGTGCGGGCACCGACGACCGTCCGCTGGACGAGACCGCCGGCTTCGCGCCGGTCACCCCGTACGGCGAGTCGAAGATCCGGGCCGAACAGGACCTCGCCGCGCTCGCCGACGACGACTTCTCCCCGGTCTTCCTGCGCAACGCCACCGCGTACGGCTTCTCGCCCCGGCTCCGCGGTGACCTGGTGGTCAACGACCTCACCGCGCACGCCCTGCTCACCGGCGAGGTACGGCTGCTCTCCGACGGCTCGGCCTGGCGGCCCCTGGTGCACGCCGAGGACATCTGTGCGGCCTTCCTGGCCCTGCTGGAGGCGGACCGGGCCACGGTGCACGGCCGGGCGTACAACATCGGGGTCACCGGCGAGAACTACCTGATCCGGGACGTCGCCGAACTCGTCGCCGAGGTGGTACCGGGCTCCCGGGTGACATTCGCCGGTGGCGCCTCGGCGGACACCCGCAACTACCGGGTGAGCTGTGACCTGGTCGCGGCCGAGGTGCCCGGGTTCCGTCCCCGCTGGACGGTGCGCAAGGGGATCGAGGAGCTGGTCGAGGCGTACCAGCGGTACGGGCTGACCATCGACGCGTTCCAGGGCGAGCGGCACCAGCGGCTGCGCCGGATCCGGGCGCTCACCGAGGCCGGCCGGCTCGACGCCGAGCTGCGCTGGAGGGCCCGGTGACCGGTGCCGGCGGCTCCGGCGGACGGCAGCCGGTGCACCGGTGCACGGCCTGCGGGCGGCACGACCTGGTGCCCTTCGCCGACCTGGGCGAGATCCCGGTCTACTGCGGCGTGCACTGGGCCAGCCGGGCCGAGGCGTTGGCCAGCCCGCTGGGCCGGATGTGGCTGGCGTACTGCCCGGAATGCGGGTACGTGCGCAACCTCGCCTTCGACCCGGCCGTTCTGGTCTACGACACCACCATGGACACCAACCTGCACCACTCGCCCGCCTTCGGCGTCTTCTCGGCGGAACTGGTCAAGCACCTCGCCGGGCGGTTCCCGCTGCGCGGCGGCACGGTGCTGGACGTCGGCTGCGGCCAGGGCGAGTTCCTCCGCGAGCTGTGCCACGTCGCCGGTTGCCAGGGCATCGGCTACGACGCGATGTACGCGGGGACCCCCGGCCCGGACCCGTCCGGCGCGACCTTCCACCGCGGGCACGCGCCGCTGGACGCCGACACCGGCGAGTTCGACCTGGTCACCTCCCGGCACTGGTTCGAACACCTGGACGACCCGTACGCCTTCCTGGTCCGGCTCCGCGAGTTGGCCGGCGACCGGCCGGTCTACGGCTACCTGGAGGTGCCGGACGCCGGCTACGACCTGGCCACCGCCGGCTGGGAGGTGATCTACCCGCACGTCTCCTACTTCGACGGGTACTCGCTGTGCCGGATCGTCGAGCGGGCCGGCTGGCGGGTGCTCGCCACCGGGCGGCTCTTCGCCGGCATGTTCCGGTACGTCGAGATCTCGGTCAACGCGGCACCGCCGGTGACCGGCACCGAGCTGCCCGGAGCGGAGTTGCCGGGCCCGGCCGACCGGGACCGCCAGCTCGGCTCGATCGCCGGCTTCGCCGACCGGCATGCCGCCGAACGGGAGCGCTGGCGCGGCACCATCGACCGGCTGCTGGCCGCCGGCGACCGGCCGGTGCTCTGGGGGGCCGGTTCGCGCGGGGTGCAGTTCCTGCACCTGGCCGACCCGGACCGGCGACTCGCCGCGGTGGTGGACGTCAACCCGCGCAAGTGGGGCCGCTACCTGCCGGTGACCGGGCACGAGGTGCAGGATCCGGCCACCCTCGCCGGCTCCGGCACCCGATCGGTGATCATCACCAACCCGGCCTACCGGGACGAGATCGACGCCGCGCTGCGCCAGCTCGGCGTGCGGGCCGAGCTGCTGGTCGCCTGAGCGGAGGAGATGATGGAGCCAGCGCCACGGGTGAGTCTGGGCGTGCCCCTCTACAACGCCGAGCGCTACCTCGAAGGCTGCCTCGACGCCCTGCTCGCCCAGGACTACCCCAACTTCGAGATCATCATCAGCGACAACGCCTCCACCGACCGGACCTGGGAGATCTGCCAGCGGTACGCGGCGAAGGACCCGCGGATCCGGCTCTACCGCAACCCGCGCAACTTCGGCGGGCACGTCAACTACGCCCGGGTGGTGGAGCTGGCCCGGGGCGAGCTGTTCAAGTGGGTGGCGTACGACGACGTCTGCCTGCCGGCGTACCTGCGCACCTGCGTGGCGGCGCTGGACGCGGCCGGGCCGCACGCCGTACTCGCCTATCCGCGTACGGTGCTGATCGACGAGGCGGGCGAGGTGATCGGCCCGTACGCCGACCGGCTGGACCTGCGCGACCGGCGGCCGTGGCGCCGGGTGGCCGGAGTGGCGAAGAACATCAACCTCTGCCACGCGCACTTCGGGGTGTTCCGGATGTCGGCGCTGCGCCGGACCGGGATGATCCGCCCGTTCCTCTCCTCCGACTACACGCTGATCGCCGAGGTGGCCCGGCTCGGCGAGATCCACGAGGTGGCCGAGCCGCTCTTCCTGCGCCGGATGCACGGCGCCTCCACCCGGCAGGCGAAGGACGCCACCCCGGCCTCGGCACTCGCCTGGTTCGCCCAGAGCGGCAAGCGGGTCCGGGCGCCCCGGCTGCGGATGCTCGCCGAGACGCTGCGGACCCTCTCCACCGGCTCCGAGCCGCTCGGCACCCGGCTCAGTTCGGCGGTGGCGTTCCTGGCCACCTGGTGGGCCCGCCGGGTCCGGGTCCGGCTCGGCCGGCTGCGCCGCCGGTTGGTCCGTCGGCGTACCAGCGCGGCGAAGGGCAGCGCCTAGGGTGGCCGCGCTCCAGCCCGCCCGGACGGCTCCGGAACAGCCAGCCAGCACCCCGGCAGATGACCCGGCGTCGCTCCCGTCGGACGGCGCCGGTCGGGTGCGCTCGGCGATCGGCTGGTCGTACCTGCTCACCGCCGGCCGGATCGGTTCGTCGATCCTGGTCACCTTCCTGCTCGCCCGGCTGCTCGGGCCGAGCGAGTTCGGCTTGGTGGCGATGGCCACCGTCTTCATCACGGTCGCGCAGACGCTGATCCAGCAGGGGCTGGTCTCCGCGATCGTGCAGCGGGACGGGCTCACCCGGGAGCACCTGGACGGCGCGTTCGTGGTGCTGGTACTGGCCGGGGTGGTGATCGGCGGGCTGACCGCGGCCGCCAGTCCGCTGTGGGCGATGGCCAACCGGGCCCCGGAGCTGACCGCGATCTGCGTCGCGCTCTCCCCGCTGGTGCTGTTGCAGGGCCTCTCCATCGTGCCCGAGGCGGTGTTGCGCCGGGAGCTGCGGTTCCGCGCGGTCGCCATCCGTACCCTGCTCGCCTCGCTGCTCAGTGGCGTCGTCGGGGTGGTGCTGGCGCTGGCCGGCGCGGGCATCTGGGCCCTGGTGGCGCAGCAGCTGGTGAACGCGGCGGTCGGCCTGGTGGTGCTCTGGTGGGTCTGCCCGTGGCGGCCCAGCCGCCGGCCCCGGCTGGCCGGCATCAAGGACCTGCTGGTCTTCTCCGCCCACTCGGCCAACGCCGGGCTGGGCCTGATGCTCAGCTCCAAGGCGGACGTCCTCTTCACCGGCCTCTTCTTCGGGCCGGTGGCGACCGGGATCTACCGGCTGGCGGCCCGGCTGCCGGACATGCTGGTGGACGTGACGGTCCGCTCGCTCCAGCAGGTGGCGCTGCCGTCGCTGTCCCGGTTGCAGCGGGACCGGGCCGCGCTGGCCGCACACCTGGGCCAGCTCCAGCACCTCGGCGCGCTGGCCGGGCTGCCGGTGCTCGGCGTACTGGCGGCGGCGGCGCATCCGCTGGTCACGCTGCTGGGTCCGCAGTGGGCCGGCACCGAGGTGCCGCTCCGGCTGCTCTGCCTCTTCGGCGCCGTCAACGTGTACGGGGTGCTGCTCGGTCCGGCGCTCCAGGCGATCGGCCAGCCGGGCAAGCTCGCCGCGATCCTCTGGACCCGGGGGGTACTCGGGGTGGCGACGCTGGCCGCCGTCGGCACCCTCTTCACCGGGTACGGCGACGTGGCCGAGGCGACCGCGGTGGCGCTGGCCGGGGTCGGGATGCAGGTCGTGGTGACCGCCCTCGCGGTCTGGGTCACCGTGCGCCGGGCCGTGAGGGCGTCGATCGCGGCCTTCCTCGCTCCGACGGTGCCGGCGATCCTGGCCGCGGTGGTCGCCGCACTGGTGCCGCTGGTGGTGGCCCGGACCGGCCTGGACGCCGGACCGGTGGTCGAACTGCTGGTGCTGGGCGGGACGGCCGGGCTGGCCGCCGGAGTGCTGCTCTGGGTCACCGACGCCCGGCTGCGCCGGCTGGTGCTGGCCCGGCTCCCCCGCCGCCGTACCGCCGGGAGCGGTGCCACCGGCAGATGAGCACCAGATCCTCGTGCCTCAGAGCACGCGACGCACCGCGCCGTTGGTGTTCACCAGCACACGCCGGTCGTTGAGCGCCAGCGCGTACGCCAGATTCCCGGGCTCGAACGGGTGGAACGACGATTCCCGGTAGCTGAAGACGAGGTCGTTGATCCACGGATCGTTGCCGCACGCGGCGTGCTGGTTGCCCGCGAACCGGGCCATCACCTCGCCGGTGAACGCCACCACGCCGGCGTCGAAGGCGGCTTGCTGGATCACATTGTTCAACCGCACGCCGAGCCGCACGATCATCCGCCGTTCGTCGTCGTCGAGCGCCGCGTTGATGGCGAGCGGGCAGGGCAGACCTGGCGCGACAAGCTGCGGATAGCCGGCCACGAAGATGTCGGCGCCCGGCGCCCGCAGCCGGAGGTCCCGGTAGAGCAGGCGCAGCGGGTTGTAGAGAGCGTCGACCGTCGCGTTGAGCGCCGGCTCCCGGTGGGTGCACTGCACCGGAAGCAGGATGCAGTTGGTCAGCTCCGGCGCGAACCCGGCGTCGTTGCCGCCGATCGTCATGGTGATCAGCGTGGGGCCGGGGGCGTGCCACGGAATGAGGCCCTTCTGGTACAGGTCCACGTCAACGGTCGTGGCACCGGAGCAGGCGAGCAGTTCGGGCTGCGGGTCCCACGGTGCCTTGGCCAGGTAAGCCCAGGTGTTGGGCGAGACTCCGCATTGCGCGTCGGCCTTCGAGTCCTGGTTGCCGATCCCGGCCGAGTAGGAGTCGCCCAGCGCGAAGAACCTGGTGTACTGCGGCACGCCGGTGGTGCGTATCTCGATGGGCACGGAGGCCGGCCCCTCCAACAACCCGTTGACCGGCACGATGCGCCAGCGGTACCAGTTTCCGGGGTACAGCAGCCCGGGGTTGAACGACGTCGCGGAAACCGCCCAGGGCAGCCGGGTCCAGCTGGCGGGGTTGCGCGCGAGGTCGATCACCTCGATGTAGTAACCGGTGGCCTCCGCGGTAGAGGACCACCACAACTGAGAATCGTTGTCGGTGGGGCCGGGCGAGCCATTCAGCGTTACATGACCCGGCGCGACACCGCCGAACACCGCGCGCGAATGGTTGCCCGGCTGGCCGGTCATCAGCCCCTTGGTCGGCACGAGACGGTAGTCGACCTGCGCACCGGCCAGGCCCTCCGTGGTCCATGTGGTGTCCGCGACGGGGTACGGCAGCCGGGTGAAGGTCGACTCGTTCGACGGTTTGACGACCCGCTGCTCGATCAGGTAGCCGGTGGCACCCGGCGTGGCCGACCAGTTGAGCCGGGCCGCCCGGTTCAGCGACGTGGTGCTCACCGCCGGACCGGCCGACGGCCACGTCACATTCGTCGGTCCGGTGAAGCTGCGGCCGATGCCGACGCGGTTCAGCGCGTTGGCGAACGCCGCCGCGATCCGCGCCTCACCGGTCGAGTTGGGGTGCGTGCCGTCCCAGGTGTGTACCGCCGGATCCCAGCCGGCCGGGTCGGTGGTGGTCACCACCCTGGAGGCGGAGGTCGACATCGACGCCGCAAGGGCGTCGTACCGGGCGTTGAGGTCAGCCGTGTCGGCCTGGTTGAGGTACACCTTCTGGAAGATGTCGTAGCGCGACAGGGTGTGCCCGATGACGATGGTGACCGAGGGGTTGGCCGCGCGCGCGTTGCTGACGAAGGTGCGCATGTCGTCGGCGACCCTCGCCGGGCTGTGCGAGAACCAGATCAGGTCGTTGATGCCGAGCAGGACCAGGACGACCTGCGCTCCGGTGCTCGACACAGCGGCCTGGATGGTGTCCTTCTCCGACGTCACCGGCCGTCCCCACTGCGCGTGATGGTGCCGGTCGAACGGATACGCGTAGGTCTGGTCGCCGTGCTGGTTGGTGATGTTGTTGTAGAGGTCCGTGCGGTCACCGACGAGGTCGAACGAGACCCCGGCGTTCAGCAGATGCTGGTACAGGTGGTAGCGCCAGGTGATGTCGCCCGACGATCCCTGGGTGATCGAGTCGCCGACGACCATGATGGGTAGCGGAGCGGCGGCGAGCGCCACTCCACCGGCAGGCAACACCATCGCGAGCACCAATGCCGCGATGAGCCCGGTGCGACGCCAGATCCCGCCGTTCATCCCCGACCCCTCCAACCATCGACGAGTGAGAGCATCCAAACACACCGGTGTGGAGGCAACGTGGAAGATCAACAGCGGCCGGGGACGTAGCTGCCTAAGCGTGGTCAGTCGAGCAACGGAGTGAATTCCTGGTCGGTTGGCGCCGCCGCGACGGTCGCGGCCGGCGGGGTGAAGGCGATCGCCTTGCCGTTGGCCAGCACCAACTGGTTGACCGAGTACTGCACCGCGTCGGTGCCGGTCGGGTTCTCGATGCCGATCGTCGCCGAGTTGCCCAACTCGCGTCCGGCGTTCAGCGCGGTGTAGTTGAAGACGATCTGGCCCCACTCGGAGAGCACCACCTGGAAGGTGATCCGCGCGGCCGGTGCGCCGGAGAACCCCACATCCTTCCACTCGACCACGAACTGCCGGTCCGGCGCGGCGCCCAGCACGGCGGTCCGGACCCGCGACTCCGGGTGCATCACCAGGTCGTCCCAGAACGGATAGAGCGCCGCGTTCGGTGTGCCGGCGTACGGCAGCGCCCGGTTCGCCGGCCAGGAGCCACGTGGATCCACGAAGGACAGTACGCCGTTCACGTCCACCCACGCCCTGGAGTGGGTCTGCCCGTAGTACGGGAACGGGAACGGCAGCATCACCGATGCGGTGTCGTTGTCCCCGGTCAGTGGCAGCTCGGTCGGACCGGCCGGCAGGTACGCCCGGAAGGAGTGTGTCGTACACGCGTAGCCGAAGCCGTCCGCGCAGCTACCCGGCGCGCCGTCGTAGTTGGCCGTGTAGGTCGCGGTGGTGGTGGCCGGCGCGGTGATCACATGGGTCGCGGCACCCCCGTCCGACCAGTTCTGGAAGGTGTACGCACCCGGACCGAGCCGCTGCGGCCCGGGCGCGCTGAGGGTGTTGGTCGAACCGACGATCACCTGCCCGGCGTTCGGGGTGGTGAGACTCCGGCCGTTGAGGTTGACCCGCAGCCCGGCGGGCTTGGTCGCGAGCTTGAGCTGCACGGTCTTCGGGTCCAGCCGGAGCGTGGTGCTGCCGGTCAGCCCGCCGCTGTCCCTGGCGGTCAGGGTCAGCTCCAGATAGGACGGGTACTCGTGGTCCGGGGCCAGGAACGTCCCGGAGGCCACCCCGGCCACCTCGCGCACCGGGTGGCTGTGGCAGTTCTCCGGTGTGCTGCAGTGCATGTTGACCAGTGTCCAGCGCAGCGCCGAGGCCGGCAGCGCACCCTGCTGCGGGTCGGTGGCCCCACCGCTGAACGTGACCGTCTGGCCGGTCGCCCAGCGCAGCGCGGCGGTCGGCTGTTCGATCACCGGCACCGGCGCACTCGTACCGACCCTGATCTGCACCGTCGCCGTGTCGCTGAGCCCGGCGAAGTCGACCACCCGCAACCGCGCGGTGTAGGTGCCGACCGACGGGTACCGGTGGGTCACGTTCAGCCCGGTCGCGTCCACGGTGCCGTCGTTGGTGAAGTCCCACTGGTATTCGAGGATGTCGCCCGGGTCCGGGTCGGTCGAGCCGACGGCGTCGAAGGAGACGTCCAGCGGCGCCGGCCCGCTGGTCGGGGTCGCCTCGGCGGCGGCGTTCGGCGGCTGGTTGCCGGAACTGTAGTGGAACCGGCGTACGGTGCCACCGAGCAGGTCGACGTAGTACAGGTCGTTCTCCGGCCCGATCCGCAGGTCCACCACGCCGGGGGCGATCGCGAACGGCACGATCCGGGCCGGGTCGGGCAGCCCGTTGACGCCGGTCCGCATCGCCCAGATGCAGCCCCGGGAGTAGTCGGCGAAGAACAGCGCCCCGGCGTACGCCGTCGGGTAGTTTCCGCCAGCGCCCGGATAGAACGCCACCCCGGCCGGGGATGACCCGCCGGTCGGGCAGCCGTCACCGGCCGCCACCTGCTGGCTGTGCTGGTAGGTGTAGTACGGCGAGGTGACCGTGCCGGCGGGCTGCGGGTAGAGGGTCTCGCAGAGCGACAGGTTGGCCGCGTTGTAGCCGCCCTGCGGCGCGTTCCCCTCGTAACACGGCCAGCCGTAGTTGCGGACCGGCCCGACCGCCGGGTCGACCACCCGGTTGATCTCCTCCCAGGTACGCCAGCCGACGTCACCGATCCAGACCTCGCTGCTGCCCGGCCGGAACGTCCACCGGTACGGGTTGCGCAGCCCGTACGCGAGAATCCGCCGGTTGTTCGGGTCGGGGCTCGCCGCCAGCGGGTTGTCCGGCAGCGCGGCCCCGGTCGACGGCGAGATCCGGATCAGCGTGCCGGAGAGCCCGGTCGGGTCGGCCGGGGTACGGATGTCCTGGGACCGCAGCCCGCCGCCCTCGGCGCTCGGCGGCGTCATCGCGGCACCGGCCGGTGCGGGCGGGTCCGCGCACGGGTTCGACGGGTTGCCCGCCTGCCCGTAGTCGGTGAAGGTCGCCGACGCCCCGTCGCCACCGGCGACGTAGAGCGCCCCGTCCGGGCCGAACGCGAGGTCACCGATCGAGTGGCTCTCGATCTGGTGGCACCAGTCGTGCAGCAGCACCTGCTCGCTGCCAATCATCACGTCACCGTCGGCCCGCAGCCGGGAGACCCGGGCGCTGGCCCGGCAGTTCCCGATCAACGCGCAGCTGTCGTGGTAGGTCGGCGCGCCGCCGCCGACCACGCCGTCGTAGGTGTAGCTGAGGTAGACGTACGGGTCGGCGGGGAAGTTCGGCGGCAGGGCCAGGCCGATCAGGCCGAGGTCCTCGTAGTCGTACACCTTCGGGCGCAGGTCGGCGAAGACCGTCGCGGTGTTGTCCGCCAGGCTGTCGAAGACCTTGACGAGGCCGCTCTTCTCCGCGACGAAGACCCGGCCGTCCGGTGCGAAGACCAGTTTGGTGGGGCGGGTCAGCCCGGTGAAGACCACCTGCTGGGTGAAGCCGGGCGGGATCGCCGCCGCGGGTTCGGGCTCCAGCGGGGGCAGCCCGACCACGACCGGTACGCCCAGCACGGGTGCCAGGGTCAGTGCCCAGATTCGCCGCACCGCTCGGGACATGGTGACCTCCCTCCACGGCACCGCCGAACGGTCGGCGGCCGCTGCACTCCAGGATCACCCTCCGTAGCGGAGCGGGCTGTCGCGAGGTTGACCAGGGCGGTTAACTGACCGGCCGCTACTTAACGACCGATCATCTTCCCTGGTCAACCGTTCGCACATCCCTACCCGGGTTGTCGGTCAGGAATCGGCGGGCGGCTGCGCCGACCACTGGCGGCTACCAAGGGTTGCGAACCGTCCGGACGGAAGACGACCGACGTACCGCTCACCAGGGCCGGCTGGTTGACCGAGTACGGCAGCGCGACCGCACCTGTCGGATTCTCGATGCCGACCGTCGCCGAGTCGCCCCGCTCCCGCCCGCTGGTGTTCAGGTCCTGGTAGTTGAAGACGATCTCACCGTTCTCCGCGATCACCACCTCGAAGCTGATCCGCGCGGAGGTGGAACCGTACATTCCGCTGTTGCGCCACTCCACCACGAACCGGCGGTTCGGTGCGGTACCCGTCACCGCGGTGCGGACGCTGGAGTCCGCCCGCTGGTAGAGGTCGTCCCAGAACGGATAGAGCGCCGCGTTCGGCGCGCCGGTCGCCGGCAGCACCGTGTTGACCGGCTGCGGCCCGCCCGGGTCGGTGAAGGAGACGAACCCGTTTCCGGAGACCCAGGCGGTGCGGTGGTACTGCCCGAAGAACGGCACCGGGAACGGCAGCGCCACCGAGGTCACCGCGTCGTCACCGGCCAGCGGCAGCACCGTGGCCTCCGCCGGCATCCAGGCCCGGCCGGTCTGGGTGCCACAGGTGTAGCCCGGTGCGGTGCCGCAGCCGGCCGCGCCGGCGTACGTCGCCGTGTAGCTGGCCGCCGTCGCGGGCGCGGTGACGACGTGCGTCGCCGCGCCGCCGTCCGACCAGCCGGTGAAGGAGTACGGCAGCCCGCCGACCGTCTGCGGGCTCGGCGCGCTGACCGTGTTGGTCGAGCCGACGATGACCGTACGGGTGAACGGGGCCGTCCCGGTGGTCGCCCCGACGGTCAGCCGCAGCCCGGGCGGGTTGCTGGCGAAGGTGAGGTCGACGGTCCGGGGGTCGAGCCGGCGTACCACGGTGTTCGACAGGCCCTGCCCGTCGGTGGCGGTCAACTCCAGTTCCAGGTACGACGGGTACTCGTGGTCCGGCGCGACGAAGGATCCGGAGGCCACCCCGGTCCACTCCTGGAGCTGGTGGGTGTGGCAGTTGCCGACCGACTCGCAGTGCTGCATCCGCAGCCGCCAGCGCAGTGCCGACGCCGGCAGGTTGCCCTGCTGCGGGTCGGTGGCCCGGCCGGCGAAGCCCAGGGTGTCCCCGACCCGCCAGGTGGTGCCGACCACCGGACTGTCCAGCAGGGCGGTCGGGGCGGCGTTGCCGGGCTGGATCTGCACGGTGCTGCTCGCCGAGACGCCCAGGGTGTCGGTGACGGTCAGCCTCGCGGTGTGGTTGCCGGCGGTCGGATAGCGGAACGTGGCGGTCGGTGTGCTGGCGTCGACCGTACCGTCGCTGGTGAAGTCCCACTGGTAGCTGAGCCGGCCGGCGTCGGCCGGGTCCGGGTCGGTCGACGCGGTGCCGTCGAAGGTCACGTCGAGCGGGGCGGGGCCGCTGGTCGGGGTCGCCTGGATCACCGCGGTCGGCGGCTGGTTGCCCGGGAAGTACCGGATCCGTCGTACGGTGCCGCCGCCCAGGTCGGCGTAGTAGAGCTCGGCACCCGGCCCGACCGCCAGGTCGACCGGGCTGGCGGCGGCCTGCCCGAAGGCCTGCAGGTTGGCCGGGTCCGGCAGCCCGCCCGGGGTACTCGGGCGCATCGCCCAGATGCAGCCGCGCGAGTAGTCGGCGAAGAAGAGCGCCCCCGCGTACGCCGCCGGATAGCTGCCGCCGCTTCCCGGATAGAACGCGAGCCCGGAGATCCCGTCTCCGCCCGACCCGCAGTTCTCCCCCGGCACCACCGCCGTACCGTGGTGGTAGGCGTAGTACGGCGCGGTCTGCCCGGCCCCGGCGTAGAGCGTCTCGCAGAGGTTCAGGTTGGCGTTGTCGTAGCTGGCCATCCGGCCGGCACCCTCGTAGCAGGGCCAGCCGAAGTTGCTGACCCCCGCTGTGGGGTCGACGATCCGGTCGACCTCCTCCCAGGTGTTCCAGCCGACGTCGCCGAGCCAGATCTCGTTGGTGCCCGGCCGGATGGTGAACCGGAACGGGTTGCGGGTGCCGTGCCCGACGATCCGCCGGGTGTTCGGGTCGGCCGCCCCGATCGCCGGGTTGCCCGGTGCCGCCGCCCCGGTCGCCGGGTCGAGCCGCAGCACCGCGCCGTCCAGCCCGGTCGGGTCGGCGCCGCTGCGGACGTCCTGGGAGCGCAGCGCCCCACCCTCGGCGGTCGGCGGCCTCATCGTTCCGCCGGGCGGGTCGGCGCACGGGTTGGCCGGGCTGCCCAACTGGCCGTAGTCGACGGCGCTGAAACTGGCCCCGTCGCCGGCCGTGGCGTAGAGCATGCCGTCGGCACCGAACCGCAGGTCGCCGACGGAGTGGCTGGGGTACTGCTGGCACCAGTCGGAGATCAGCACCTGCTCGGCGCCGGTCATCACGTCGCCGCCGGCCGGCAGCCGGGAGAGCCGGCCGGTGACCAGGCAGCGGCCGTTGTTGGCGTCGCCGCAGGTGTCGTTCCACACCGGAGCGTTCTGCCCGGGGGGCGCGTCGTAGGTGTAGAGCACGTAGACCCACGGGCTCGCCGGGAAGTCGGGCGGCAGCGCCAGGCCGAGCAAGCCCCGGTCCCACTGGTTGTGCACATTGGTGGAGAGGTCGGCGAAGACGGTCGGGGTGGGGTCGGCCAGGTCCGCGTAGACCTTGATCCGGCCACCCTTCTCGGCGACGAAGACCCGCCCGTCCGGGGCGAACTCGACGTTCGTCGGCTGGTTCAGCCCACTGAACACCACCTGCTCCTGGAACCCGGTCGGCAGCGTCACCGCCGACGCCGGGGTTCCGCGCAGCGGCGCCAGGACGCTCGCCAGCAACGCCAGTACCAGACCCGTTCGCAAGCCGCGCCGCAGCCGCATGGCCCACTCCTCTCCGCGTGGCGAGCGGCAGTTCCGAACCCGACCGTGAACGGCGGCTCACCTTTGTCGGCACAGAGTAGTTTTCGGCGCAAGACCCGCCACCCGGCCGCGACAAATCGCGAATCCGGACGAAGATCACGGAATCCGCGCTCTCCCGACGGTTCGTCCCTGATGCCGCCGAATTAGCGTTGATCTGGGCAGTGAACCCTTTTCACCCTGAACCGCGCGGCGCGTGCGCCCCGACCTCCCCTTGCGGCCACGACGGACCACAAGGGGAGGTTGAAAAAGGTTCAGTGACGTGCCCTTGCACCGCAGTACGCGGATGAGCGAGTGAAGGAACAATCGTACGATCGGTCGCGACCTTGTAAGTAACTCGACACAACCACCAATCCGCGGTCCTTGCCCGGGCCGGGTTGGTAGAGCAATGTCTTGGTAGGCACCGGGCCGGTAACGGGATCGCCCGGTGCGAGAAGCGTGTTCATTCGGGTCGCGGCGTAATTGCGTACGCCGCGACCTTCCATCGAAAACGTCGTCCGAGCTGCGCGGATGGGAGTTAGAGATGGCCGATCAACGCCCCCACGTGGTCATCGTGGTGGTAAATCTGCCAGCCGAGCGGGACCGCCGGGTAATCCGGGAGTGCCAGGCCCTGGAAGCGGCCGGCTACCGCGCGTCGGTGATCTGCCCGCGGGGGCCACGACGCCTCACCGTGCTGCCCGGCACCGCCGCCACCGGGATCTATTCGTTCCCCCAACCGCTGGCGGGCAAGGGGGTGCTCTCCTTCGCGGCCGAGTTCGCCTGGGCACTGATCGCCGTCACCACCCGGCTGCTCGGACTGATGCTGCGGACCCGGGTGGACGCCGTCCAGGCGTGCAACCCGCCGGACGTCTTCTGGGTGGTCGGGCTGCTGATGCGGGCTCTGGGCCGGCCCTTCGTCTTCGACCACCACGACCTGAGCCCGGAACTCTACGAGTGCAAGGCGGGTCAACCCCGACCGAGTGTGCTGTGGATGCTCCGGCTCTTCGAGCGGCTCTCCTGGCGTACCGCGACCGCGGTGGTCGCCACCAACGAGTCGTTCCGGGAGTTGGCGCTGCGCCGGGGCGGCTGCCCACCCGAGAAGGTGGTGGTGGTGCGCAACGGTCCGGCCCTGGCGGAGGTGCGGCGCGGCGACGGCCGGGGCGCGGACGGTCCCCGGCAGAAGGTGGTCTACGTCGGCGTGATCAATCCGCAGGACAACGTCGAAGCCACCGTACTGGCCGCCGAGCGGCTGGCCGGGCTGCGCGGCACCGACGACTGGGAGCTGGTGGTCGCCGGGGACGGCGAGAGCATGCCGGAGCTGCGCCGGCTGGCCGCCGAGCGGGGCGTGGACGACGTCGTACGGTTCACCGGCTGGCTGGAGGCCGAGGAGGTCGACGCGCTGCTCTGTTCCGCCTCGATCGCCATCCAGCCGGACCGGCCGAGCCGGATGGCCGAGATGTACACGATGGCCAAGACGGTGGAGTACGTCGCCCGGGGCGTACCGGTGGTCGCGGTGGACCTGCTGGAGACCCGGCGTACCGCCGAGGCGGCGGCGAGCTATGTGGAGACCGGCAGCCCGGACGAATTCGCCAAGGCCATCGACCAGCTTCTCAGCGACGAGCACACCCGGGCGGCGATGAGTGCGACCGGGAGACAGCGGTTCGTCGATGAACTCGCCTGGGACCACCAGGTGAAGTCGTACATCCGACTGTGGGATCGATTGCTCCGCCCGTCGCTCAGCGACTACAACGAAGTTCCACACGGTAACGGGGCCGATGCCGCGCGTCTGCCGACCTGACCATCCGTACAGCACTTCCGCGCCTTTCGAAAGGGCCGCCCGATGGACCTTCTCGACCTGCTGAAGCTCATGTTTCGGCGGTGGTACGTCTCGGCTCCGATCGTCGTCGTGACGCTCGGCGCGGCTCTCGGGTTCGGGCTGGCGATCCAGCCCGAATACAAGACCGAGGTCGCGATCCTGCTCGTCCCGCCGACCACCTCGGCGGCCCCGGCGCCGAACGCGACACCCCGGCCGGGCAACCCGTGGCTGCGGATCGGCGAGAACGCGATGGCCCAGGCCGTGCAGATCTCCACCTCCGCGCACGACGCCCGGACCAGGATCGCGGCGGCCGGCGGCGACCCCGACTACGAGGTCGGGCTGGTGACCCGCAGCTCGATCCTGACCGTCGCGGTGACGGCGACGAGCGAGGAGAGCGCCCGGAAGACCGTTGAGGCGGTGACCCGGCTGATCCACGACGAGGTCGCCGGGCAGCAGGCGCCGTACAAGCCCAACCCGGGAGAACAGATCACCACCGAGGTGCTGGACCCCGGGCTGAACATCGTGCAGTCCCGGTCCAACGTGCTGCGGGCACAGGTCGTGATCACGGCGATCGGCATCCTGCTGGCCGCGGTCGGCGCCGTGGTCTACGACGCGGTGGCCCGCCGCCGGGCGAGCGCCCTGCTCGGCCAGCGCCGGGACGCGCGTACCCCGATGGCCTGGAACGCCGGCCCGGCGGTGAATGCCGGCCAGGCGGTGGTCGGCACGCCGCGACCGGGGGCGGTCTCGCCGGCCCCGGTGGCCCGGGCCGCGCCGGTCTCCCCGGGTCCCGGCCGCGAGGCTACCCAACCCCTCTCCCGGCGCGGCCCATACGCCCCGGACGGCGGGGTCGCCGCGCAGCCCGTCGACGACCGCCGCCCCGGCTCCCCGGCCGACGACCGGCACGCCGGACCGCCCGCCGACGAGCGCTACCCGGGTTCGGCGGTCAACGAGCGGGCCGGTGGGCACCTGCCGCACGACCGGGGGGCCGGGCAGGGCGGCAACGGACGGGCTGCCGCGGCCACGGGCGAGGAGACGATCCTGCTCACCACCACCGCCCGGAACGTCGTGGACGATCCGGGCCGATGAACCCCGGGAAGCCCACGAGCGCCGGCTGACGGCGCACGGACGAGACGAGCGACGTGCCGACCTACCTATCCGCGCGGCGGTCCGACACGGTGTACGACGGCATCACCCCCGCCGTACGCCACTTCCCGGATGCCACCGCCGCGGTCATCGCGTCGATCATGCTTGCCTACCTGCTCCCCTTCCGGCTGGTCTTCCCGCCACTGAGCGACCTGGGCAAGCCGGGCCTGATGGTCGGGTTCGGCCTGCTGGTCTGGTGGGCGCTGAGCCGGCTGCACCCCACCCTGGTCACCCGGGGCCAGCAGCCGATGCGCTGGGCGATGGCGATCTACCTGGTCACCCTCTTCCTGTCGTACGTCGCCGGGCAGGGCCGCGGGATGCCGGTGCTGGAGGCGAACGGTGCCGAACGGACCCTGCTGATGGCGCTCGCCGGGGCCGGCATCCTGCTCGCCGCCGCCGACGGCGTGCTGACCCGGGAACGCATCGACAAGGTGCTGTGCTGGTTTTGCTGGGGCGCCAGCTTCATGGCCTTCGTCGCGCTGGTCCAGTTCGTGACCCGGATCGACCTGACCACGTACATGAAGCTGCCGCCGCTGCTGACCTTCCACAAGGAGGTGGTCGGGTTCCGGGACCGGGGCGGCGACGGGCTGGTCCGGGTCGCCGGCACCGCCGGGCACTACATCGAGTTCAGCGTGCTGATGGTGATCGGCCTGGTGGTGGCGATCCACTTCGCCCGGTTCTCGTCGACCCGGCGGGACCGGCAGATCTATGGCGCGCTGGCGATGTTCCAGGCCGCGGTCATCCCGATCTCACTGTCCCGCACCGGGGTACTCGCGCTCGGCGCCGCGATCCTGCTCTTCGTCCTGGTCTGGCCGCTGCGGACCACCTTCAACGTGCTGGTGGTGGGCTGTTTCCTGACGGCGCTGATCCAGGTCGCGCGGCCCGGCCTGCTGGCCGCGATCAAGTCGTTGCTGCTGGCCGGGGAGAACGATCCCAGCGTGCAGGCCCGGGTCGAGGACTACGACTACGTGACCCCGTTCATCCGGGAGCGTCCCTGGCTGGGGCGCGGGGTCGGCACCTTCCTGCCGGAGCTCTACCAACTGCTGGACAACCAGTGGCTGACCACCCTGGTCCAGGGCGGCATCATCGGGGTGGCCGGGCTCGCCGTCTTCTTCCTCTCCGGAGTGGTGGTCGCCGGCCGGGTACGCCGGTTCGCCCGTACGGACCGGGACCGCGACCTGGCCGCGGTGCTGGCGGTGGCGATCGGGGTGGCCGGCGTCTCCGGGTTCACCTTCGACTCGATGTACTTCACGACGTTCTTCATCACGGTGCACGTGCTGCTCGGCCTGACCGGGGCACTGTGGCGGCTGACCAGGGCGGAACGCACCAACCGGATCGAGTCGGGCCGGCCGGTCCGGCAACCCGACGAGGCCGGGCCGGTGCCGGCGGCGGCGCAGGCATGACGGAGCGGGGCGCGGGCAGCGGCCACCTCCGTGAACCCGAGCGGAGGTGAGCGGTCTGATGACCGGTGACGGTGGCATCGACATCCTCATGATCACGTACGACCGGCCGGAGTACGTCCGGCTGTCGCTGCCGCACCTGCTCGACACCTGCCCGGCGGACGCCCGGGTGTGGCTCTGGCACAACGGCACCGACCAGCCGACGCTGGAGGCGGTCGAGGAACTCCGGCACCACCCGCGGGTGCACCGGTTCCGGCAGAGCCCGGTCAACGCCGGGCTGACCGAGCCCACCAACTGGCTGTGGACCGAGGCGACCGGCTCGTACCTGAGCAAGGTGGACGACGACTGCCTGCCCGATCCGGACTGGCTGACCATCCTGCGCAAGGCCCACCAGGACGTGCCGGGGTTCGGGGTGATCGGCACCTGGCGGTTTCCCGCCGAGGACGTCGACCAGGCGCTGGTGGCGGCGAAGCTGGCGGACTACCCGAACGGGCACCAACTGTTCCGCAACCACTGGGTGCAGGGCAGCGGCTATCTGATGAAACGCGAGACGCTGGCCCAGGTCGGCCCGCTGGCCGGCGACGAGACGTTCACCGCCTGGTGCCTGCGGGCCGCCCGGCTCGGCTGGCTGAACGGCTGGTACCACCCGTTCCTGCCCGAGGACCACCTGGACGACCCGCGCAGCCCGCACACCATCTATCGCACCGACGCCGATTTCATGGCCCGCCGGCCGCTGTCGGCCCGGCGTACCGGGGTGACGACGGTGGCGGAGTGGACGCAGCAGATGCGGCACTCGGCCCGGGTGGTCCAGGCCGCCCCGCTCGACCTGCGGGAATACCAGGGCTGGCGGCTGCGCCGCCGCAACGCCACCCGGCGGATCCGGCTCGCCCTGACCGGGCGGGCGCCATGGTGACGAGCGTGGTCGTGGCCGCGCACGACGAGGCGGCGGTGCTCGGCCGGACCCTGCGGACCCTGCTCGCCGACGCGGAGCCGGGCGAGTTCGAGGTGGTCGTGGTGGCGAACGGCTGCACCGACGCCACGGCGGCGGTGGCCCGGTCGGTGCCCGGGGTCACCGTGCGGGAACTGCCCGAGCCGGGCAAGCCGGCCGCGCTGAACGCGGGCGACGAGGCGGTACGCGGCTTTCCCCGGATCTACCTGGACGCCGACATCACCCTGGACACCGCCGGGGCCCGTGCGCTGGCCGCCGCGGTCGCCGCGCCGGGGATACTGGCCGCCGCGCCGCGCCGCCGGCTGGACACCACCGGACGGCCCCTGCTGGTACGCGCCTACTACGCGATCAACGGGCGGCATCCGGCGTACCGGAACGCGCTCTTCGGCCGGGGCGCGATCGCGCTGTCGGCGGCCGGCCGGACCCGGTTCGGCCGGTTTCCCGACGTGGTCGCCGACGACCTCTTCCTGGACGGGCAGTTCACCGAGGCGGAGAAGCGGGAGGTGGCCGAGGTGGCGACCGTGGTGGCCACGCCCCGGCGCACCGCCGACCTGCTGCGCCGGCTCGGCCGGGTCCGGGCCGGCAACGCCAGCCTGCGCGCCGCCGACGACCGGGTACGCCGGGCCCGCCGGACCTCCTGGCTGGTCCACGTGGTGCTGCCCCGGCCGTGGCTGCTGCCGGCCGGGGTCTGCTACGTCGGGCTGACCCTGCTGGCCGCCGGGGCGGCGCGGCGACCGGCGGTCCGTGACCGGTGGGGACGCGACGAATCCAGCCGGGCTCCGGGACCGGCCGAGGCCGACGGCGTGACCGGAGCGGCGCCGTGACGCCGGTGGTGAGCGTGGTCGTGGTCTCCTACCAGACCCGTGAGCTGATCCTGACCGCGCTGGCCACGCTGCGCACCGCCTGCCCGGCCGAGCCGTACGAGGTGATCGTGGTCGACAACGCCTCGACCGACGGGTCGGCGGCGGCGGTCGCGGCGGCCTTCCCGGAGGCCCGGGTGGTCCGGCTGGCCCGCAACGTCGGCTTCGGCCGGGCGGTCAACGTCGGCGCGTCCCGGGCCCGGGGCGACTGGTTGCTGCTGTTGAACCCGGACACCGAACCGGTCGGCAACGTCATCGGCGAACTGCTGGCCTTCACCCGGGACCGGCCCGGGCACGGCATCTACGCCGGGCGGACCCTCGGGGCGGACGGCAGCGACGACGGGCACTCGGTCTTCGGTCCACCCTCGCTCTGGACACTCACCTGCTTCGCCACCGGACTGTCCAAGGTGTTTCCCCGGTCCCGGCTCTTCAACCGGGAGGCGCTGCCCTGGCTGGACCGGTCCTCGCCGGTCCGGGTGCCGGCCGCCTCCGGCTGCCTGCTGCTGGTCCGGCGGTCCCTCTTCAGCCAGCTCGGCGGCTTCACCCCGGACTACTTCATGTACAGCGAGGATCTCGACCTCTGCCTCCGGGCGACCGCCCTCGGGGCCCGCCCGGTGCTGGTGCCGGCGGCCCGGGTACTGCACGTCGGCGGGGCCGCCTCGACCAGCGCGGGCAAGCGGGTGATGCTGCTGCGCGGTCAGGTCACCTTCCAGCGGCTGCGCTGGGCACCCGGCCGGGCGGCGCTGGGCCGGACACTGCTGCGGATCGGCATCGCCGCCCGGGCGACCGCGGCCCGGCTGACCGGCCGGGCCGGCTACTGGCGGGAGGTCTGGCGGCAGCGCCGCACCTGGCTGGCCGGTTGGCCACCGGCGGCCGGACTGCCCCCGGTGGAGGTCACCGAGCCGGTGCCGCCCGGCCCGCGCGGCAGCACCGACACCGACGGCTGAGCCCTCGGTTCAGGCCCGCTTCTCGCCCGGCACCGGCAGGTCGGCGAAGGCCGCCACCGTGCGGTCGGCGTACGCGCTGGCGTCGCCGGTCTCCATCGGCCCGTCCCACTCCGACGGCAGCGGTACCGGCACCGCCGGGTTGACCCGCCGGACCACCTCGTCGAGTACGGTCTCGGCGTCGCCGACCCAGAGGTGCTTGGCCCCCGGTACGCCGACCACCTCGGCCTGCGGCACCGCCGCGAACCGCCGCCGGGCCTCGTCCGGCCGCAGGTAGTCGTCGAACTCGGGAACCAGCGCGGTCAGCGGCTTGCCGGATTCGGCCCAGGTGGCCAGGTCGGCCTCGGTGCTGCTGCGCAGTGGCGGAGAGAGCAGGATCGCCCCGACGATTCCCGGGTCGCAGCCGTGCCGCAGGGTCAGGTCGGTGCCGAACGACCAGCCCAGCAACCAGATGTTCGGCAGCTCGGCGAACTCGGCGTACTCGATCGCGGCCGCGACGTCGTACCGCTCGGCGTCGCCGCCGTCGAAGGTCCCCTCGCTGGTGCCGCGCACGCTGCTGGTGCCCCGGGTGTTGAAGCGGAGCACCGCGAGGTCGGCCAGCGCGGGCAGCCGCCAGGCGGCCTTGCGGAACACGTGGCTGTCCATCATCCCGCCGTGGGTGGGCAGCGGGTGCAGGCAGACCAGGGTGGCGACCGGGTCCCGGTCGGCGGGGAGCGCCAGCTCGCCGACCAGCCGCAGGCCGTCGGCGGTGTGCAGCTCGATCTCCTCCCGGCGGGCGGGCAGGATGCTGGCGGCGCGGATCGCTGTACTCACAGGGATCAGTCTTACCCGGTCCGCCCGGGGAGGGCAGCGAACCCGGGTCGGCGTGACGAAGATCCCTCGGATCGGGCGCCCGGTCAGCCGTAGCGGGGGGCGCTGCGCGAGCGTTCCACCCCCGGGCCGCGCCGGTCCCGGGCCCGCCAGCAGCCGGTGTGCCAGTGCCGGCGGTCGGTCAGGTCGCCCTGCCCGTCGGCCGGCCAGGCGACCAGGTGGGCCACCCCGGGGCGGATCTCCTGGACGCAGCCGGGGCAGCGGTACGTCTTGGTCGCGGCGCTGCCCGGGATGTTGCGTACCTGCCACTCGCCGTCCCGCCAGGTCTGCACCGAGCCCACCCCGCGCTCCAGCCGGGTGCGGTCCAGCGGCGGGGCGTCGTCGGGACGCGGACGGTTGCGACGCGGACTCACGTTCCCCAGCCTACGGCGCGGGCCGGCGCGCGCCCCGGGACCGCCGCACCCACCCGGTCGGCCATGACCGCCGGGGCACGACATCGCGACAAACCGCTCAAAGTGCGCGAGTTAGTGACCAATCAACACGCCTGCTCCACGCTGCCACCGGACGGCCCGAGGGCCGTCACGGCAGGCCACCGAAACGGCTCTGAGCTGCGAATACTTTCGCACCGGTCAGGCTGTCGGATCACGGTCAGCACCGCCACCGAGCCCATGAACGGGGTTAACGTTCGCAAATAGGACCGGTCGGATAGCTGATCGATCCGGTGCAGGAGGAGTTATGTGGACCGGACGCATCGTCACCACCGCCGGGATGGCTCTGCTGGCCGCCACGGTCACGGCATCACCCGCGCGGGCCGCCGGCCCGGGCGATCCCATCCCCGGCGACTTCAACGTCGACGGGCGCCAGGACGTCGTGGTACTCGGCTCGGTCGAGCCGGACCTCTGCTCGGTCATCGTGCGTTACGGCAGCAGCCCAGGCGTCTACCTGCCGCCGGTGGCCACCGTCTACGCCCGGCCCGGCGACAGTCGCGGCACCTCCTGCCCGGACATCGGCGTGGGCTTCGACGCCGACGGCGACGCCGGTGACGAGCTCTGGCTCGGCTGGAGCGCCGGCCCGCCGCCCTCGCTCACCTACAACCGGTTGGTGATCGACAACAACCTCCGGACCATCCTCACGTTCAGCTCGCCGATCACCCCGAGCTATCTCGGTACCGCCGACTTCGTGGGCGACGGCCGGCAGACGGCGTACTCGGTGGGTGCCGGCGGGTTCGCCACCTACGTGATCGTGAACGGCGTGGGTCAGCTCGGCCCGGAGCGGTGGTGTTCGGCGGGCGCCCCGGCCTACCAGCTCCGGAACCTGGACGGGGACCGGGCGGCCGACGCGGTGCTCGCGTACACCGACGGGTGCGCCGACGGGGCCAACGGGGTGGTCGTGGTGCTCGACGACGGCACGACCCGGCACCTGGAACTCGATCCGGCGGGCCTGACCACCTGGCGGCCGCGGGTGCTGGACGCCAACGGCGACCGGTTCCCGGATGTACGCACGGAGAACCTGGCCACCGGAGAGATCAGCTACTTCATCGGGCGCGGCGACGGCAGTTTCGTCGAAGGGCCGGACGCCAACACCGACACCGTCTTCCTGACCAGCGTCAAGCCGCTGGCGATCGACGTACTCGGCAACGACCACGTGGCCGCCGACACCGACGTGGTGGTCACCGTGCCACCCCGGTACGGCACCGTGCAGGTGCTGTCGGACCGGCGCATCCTCTACCGGCCGGACCCGGAGCACGGGCGGACCGACCGGTTCAGCTACCAACTGCGGCGGGAGGAGAAGCGGAGCAGCGCGGCGGTGAACATCCGGTTCCCTAGCTGATCACGACATACCCCCTGAGCTGCGGTTCCGTCATGCCAGTCCGGTGTCGGATCGTGGTCAGCACCGGCCAATGCCCGCAAACTCGGTCTAGCGTCCCAAATACGGGTTGGTCCGCCATAGCACTACATAGGGGGAGCACTATGTGGAGCAAGTGTTTTGCCCTGACCACCGTCCTGGTCACCAGTGCGGCACTGACCCTGCCGGGCCCGGAGTCCTGGGCCGGGACGCGCGACGAGGCACTGCTCGGTGACTTCAACGGCGACGGCCTCCAGGACTCGGCCACCCTCGGCCGGATCGCCCCGAACCTCTGTTCGACCATCGTCGAGTACGGCACCGCGGCCGGCGTCTACCTGCCCCCGGTCGCCTACACCTACCTCACTCCCAACGGCGGCGGCACGCCGAACTGCCCGGACATCGGCGTCGCGCTCAACGTCGACGACGACCCGGTCGACGAGCTCTACATCGGCTGGACGGGCGGCCCGCCGGCCACCGTCGACTTCAGCCGGATGGTGCTCCAGCCGCCGGCCTTCGTCCCCAGCGCCTTCTACACCTCGCCGATCACCCGCCCGACGTTCATCGGCGCCGGCCGGTTCGGTGAGGGCGGCCGGGAGAGCCCGTACGGGGTGGGGCCGGGCGGAGTGATCAACGTGGTCGTCGACGGCTCCGCGGTCGCACCCGGCCCGATCAGCTACTGCTCGGAGACCGCTCCGACCGTCCAGCTCACCGACTGGAACCGGGACGGCGTGCACGGCATGCTGGTCAGCTACACGGACGGCTGCGAGCCCGGCGCGACCGGCAGCAGCGGTGTGGTCCGGATCCATCACAGCGGCGCCGTCCAGCAGCTCGAACTCGATCCGGCCGGGCGGGCCTCCTGGACCGCGCAGGTGGTCAACGCCAACGACGACCGCTGGCCGGATGCCCGGACCATCGACCGGGCCACCGGCGAGGTCGACTACTTCATCAACGACCGGGCCCCGGTGGACTTCACCCTGGTCCCCTCGCCGGACGCGAACACCGACCGGATCGATCTCACCGAGATCCGGCCGCTCGCCATCGACGTACTCCACAACGACCACGCCAGCCGGTACGCCGACGTCACCGTCACCACCCCACCCCGGTACGGGACCACCCAGATCCGGTCCGACCGCCGCATCGTCTACCGCCCCCGGGCAAACCACGGCCGCACCGACCGCTTCAGCTACCAGCTCAGCGAGGCGGGAAAGCGGAGCACCGCCACCGTGACCATCCGGTTCCCGGGCTGATCCGGTCGAACGTCGAGGCATCAGGGAGGGACCATGTGGCGCAAACGCACCGCGATGGTGGTGGTGATGGTGGTCGTGGCCGCCGTGGGCGCTGTCGTGGGCGCCGCGCCGAATCCGGCCTGGGCCGCCGGCCGGGGCGAGCAGGTCCTCGGCGACGTCAACGGCGACGGCCTCACCGACCTGGTCACCCTCGGTCTGGTTCAGCCCGACTACTGCTCGGTGATCGTCGAGTACGGCACCGCGTCCGGCGCCTACCGCCCGCCCGTGGCGTACGTCTATCTTCGCCCCGGCGGCTCCGGGATGGGCACCCGCTGCCCCGAACTCGGCGTCGCCGTGGACCTCGACGCGGACCGGACCGAGGAGCTGGTGGTGGCCTGGTATCCGGGCCCGCCGCCGACCGTGCCGTACAACCTGATGGTGTTGAACACCGCGTTCCAGCCGTCGTTCGGCCTGGTCCAGGCGATCTTCGCGCCCTACTATCTGGGCACCGCCGACTTCAACGGCGACGGGCGGGAGGACGTCTACTCGATCACCGACCAGGGCCAGGGGATCGAGACGTACCTCAACCTCGGCAACGGCACGCTGACGCACGGCCCTGAGCAATGGTGCGCTCGGCCGCTGGAGTACGACCTACGGGACTTCGACCTGGACGGCCGGACCGACCTGCTGAACAGCTACGTCGAGCGCTGCCTCTCGGCGACCTTCGCCAGCGGGGTGGCGGTGGTGCTCGACGACGGCACGCCGCAGGAGTTGCAGCGCGATCCGGTCGGCATCGACACCTGGACGACCCGGGTGGTCAACGTGAACGGGGACCGGTTCCCGGACATCCGGACCATCTCCCGGCTGACCGGGGCGGTGGACTACTTCATCGGCACCGGCGGCGGCCGCTTCGTCCGATCGCCGAAGGCGAACAGCGACGTCGTACGGCTCACCGGCAACCGGGCGGTGACGATCACCGTACGGGACAACGACTTCGCCACCAGCCAGGCCGAGGTCAGCATCACCGTCCAGCCGAGATACGGGACCGCCCGGGTCATCAGCCGTGGGCGGATCATCTACACACCCCGGCCGAACCATGGCGCGACCGACCGGTTCACGTACCAACTCACCGAGGGCACCCGCCGCAGCAGCGCGGTCGTGTACATCCGGTGGAGCGGATAGCCCGATCCGGGTGGGTTGGCGAGCCTTTAGGAGCGTGCCATGAGGGGTAGAGGGATCGCCGCGATAACGGTGGCAATCATGGCGACGGCCGGTGGCGTTGGCGTACGGGCGCCGCACGTCTGGGCGGGCGGCCCGGGTGAGCCCGTCGTCGCCGACGTGAACGGTGACGGCCGACCGGACCGGGTGGTACTCGATCTCACCGTGGGAGCCGCGACCACCTGCCGGGTCGTGGTCAGCCTGGGACAGGCCGGCGGCGGGTTCGCGGCGCCGCAGGCGTACGACTACCTGACCCTGCCGGCGGAGGAGCCCAACTGTGCGGACATGGGCGTGGGGCTCAACCTGGACGCGGACGTCGCCGCCGAACTCGCGGTGACCTGGTTCGCCGGGCCACCGACGACCGTCCCCCACACCCTGCTGGTGCTGGACAACTTCCGGGTGACCCGCGGCTTCAACACCATCTTCCAGCCCAGCTTCATCGGCACCGCGGACTTCGACGGCGACCGGCGGCAGGACATCTACGAGTGGACCGACCAGGGTGAGGGGTTCGTCAGCTACCTCGCCACCGGGGCCGGCACCCTGGTGCCCGGCCCGGTCCGGCACTGTTCCGGCCCGCTGCACCACCAGCTTGCCGACTTCAACCGGAACGCGGCGATGGACGTGGTGATCGCGTACATCGAGGGCTGCGGCGCGTATTTCAGCGGCGTGGTGGTGGTCCGCGACGACGGCAGCCTGTTCCACCTGCACTCCGACGTGCTGGGCTTCGCGAGTTGGACGCTGGAGACCGGCGACGCCAACCACGACGGCCTGGTCGACGTGACCACCTACAACCAGTTGACAGGGGAGATCGGCACCTTCATCAGCCTCGGCAACGGCTCCCTCGTCCGGTCGCCGGTGGCGATCCGCGACTATCCCACGGTCAGCGGCAGCAAGGCGACCGGCATCCAGGTGCTGGCCAACGACTACGCCACCGACCGGACCAGGGTGACCATCTGGACCCCGCCGCAGCACGGCACGGTCAAGGTCACCACGAATCGCACGATCATCTACACCCCGGACCCGACGCACGGCACAAGCGACACGTTCGTCTACCGCCTCACCCAGGACGGCCGGACCAGCAACGCCGCGGTCAGTCTGCGGATCACCGACTGACCGGGCCGCGCAAGCCCTGGCCGTGCGGCCCCTCGACCCACACGGAGGAGCGCCATGTGGAGAAGACCGATCGTGGCGGGAACCGCCACGGCGACGATCCTCGCGATGGCCACGGCGGTGCCGCCCGCCGGGGCCGCCGGCCCGAACGATCCGCTGTACGGCGACCTGAACGGCGACGGCCTGCTCGACCGCGCCCGGCTCGGCACCGCGACCCGCACCTGCGCCGTACTGGTCGAGTCGGGCCGGCCGGAGGGCGGTTACCTGCCGGTGCGCAGCCACCAGTACCGGGTCCCCGGCGCCGGCGCCCCGACCGCCTGTCCTGACCTGGGGGTGGCGGTCGACCTGGATGCCGCCCCCGGGCCGGCGGAGTTGGTGGTGGGGTGGTACGAGGGCAACCCCGGTCGGTCCGGCCACGACCTGCTGGTGTTGCGGGACTACCGGGTGGTGACCGCCCTGCCGGCGCTGCGGCAGCTCAACTTCGTCGGGCTGGCCGACTTCGACGGCGACCGGCGGTGGGACGTCTATCTCTGGACCGACCAGGGCGAGGGCTTCGTCAGCTTCCTGAACACCGGCACCGGGACCCTCACGCCCGGCCCGGTGCGATACTGCGCCGGCCCGCTGACCCCTCGGCTCGCCGACTTCGACTCCGACGGCGCCGCCGACGTCGCCATCGCGTACGTCGACGGCTGCGCGGACGACTCGCACGGGGTGGTGGTGGTGTACGGCGACGGCAGGGTGGTCGACCTCCAGCGCGGCGTCGACGACCGGTCGAGTTGGACGATGCACGTCCTGGACGCCGATCGCAGCGGCGTGCCCGACGTGCTGACGTACCACCGGCCCAGCGGGGAGCGGCGTACCTTCCTGGCCGCCGGCGACGGCACCTTCGTCCGGTCGCCGCTGGCGACCCGGGACGTCGTCACGGTCGTTGCCGGCGGCTCGGTCCGGATTCCGGTGCTGCACAACGACTGGGCCAGCCGGCGGGCCAGGCTGAGCCTGCTCGTCGCGCCCGCGAACGGGACCGTCGAGATCGGTGCCGGCCGGGTGATCGTGTACCGCCCGGACCCGGATCCCGGCCCGGTCGACCGGTTCGTCTACCGGATCAGCCAGGACGGCCGCACCAGCGACGCGGCGGTGTCGATCAGGATCACTCCGTGAGCTTCGGGGCCGGTCGCCAGGACCGCCGGGCCGGCTTTCCTACCCCACGGCAGGCCCGCCAAACACGATGTCAGATTACGGTCAGCGCACGCGACATGACGATGCGTGCATCCTAATCTCCTGCTGAGAACATCCAGGCACGGCGGGGGAACTAGGTCCGAGGAGGCACCATGTGGGGCCGACGCATCAGCACCTTCGCCGTTGCGATGGTGGCCGTCACCGGATTGGCCGTACCGGCCGCCCGGGCCGGTTGGCAGGGCGAACCGATCATCGCGGACGTGAACGGGGACGGCCGCGCCGACCGGAACGCCCTCGGCACCCTGCCGGGCACCGCCGACTGCGCCGTCCAGGTCGAGCTCGGCCTGGTCGGCGGCGGCTACGGCCCGGCCCGGTCCTACCGCTACCTGACGTCGGCGCTCTACTGCCCCGACATGGGCGTCGGCCTCGACCTGGACAGCGACGCCGCGAACGAGCTGGCGGTGACCTGGTTCTCCGGGCCGCCGCCGTCCATCGACGACACCCTGCTGGTGCTGGACGACTTCGCGATCTCGGCCGGCTTCGACACCATCACCCAGCCCAGCTACATCGGCACGGCCGACTTCAACGGCGACGGCCGGCAGGACGTCTACGAGTGGACCGACCAGGGCGACGGTTTCACCACCTACCTCAACACCGGCACCGGTACCCTGACGCCCGGCCCGGTGCGGTACTGCTCCGGCCGGCCGCAGTACCAGCTCGCCGACTTCGACGCCGATGGCGCGATGGACGTGACCCTCGCGTACGCGGAGGGGTGCGGCACGTACTTCACCGGGGTGGTCGTGGTGCTGGACAACGGCACGGTGGTGGACATCCAGGGGGACGCCTACGGCGACGACTTCTGGACGGTGGCGGCGGCGGACGTGAACGGCGACGGCATCCTCGACGTGCGCACCACCAGCGACGTGACCGGGGTGCGGAGCGTCTTCATCGGCACCGGCACCGGCACCTTCGTGCGGGCACCGACGGCGGTCCGGGACAGCCCACGGGTCAGCGCGGTCCGGGCGACCGGGATCCCGGTGCTCGCCAACGACTTCGCCACCAGCGGCACCCGGGTCAGCATCGTCACCAGTCCGGCACACGGCACGGTGCAGGTCACCACCGGCCGTACGGTCATCTACCGGCCGTACCCGCACCACAAGGCCAGCACCGACCGGTTCGTCTACCGGCTCACCGACTCGGGCCGGACCAGCAACGCGGCGGTCAGCCTGCGGATCGCCCGCTGACGCCTCGGCCGGTGGCACACGCCAGCGGTCAGTCCGCCACTCCGTCGCGGAACCGCCGGCCGGCGGTGACCACCTGCTCCAGCAGCGGCGCCGGGGCGAGCCCCGGTTCCCGGAACTCCCGGTAGAGCGACCGCTGTACCCGCAGCGCCACCTCCGGACCGAACCTGTCCAGCATCTCGAACGGGCCCGCCGGATAGCCGCAGCCGAGCGTCATCGCATGGTCGATGTCGTCCACTGTGGCGTACGACGCCTCCAGCATCCGCACCGCGTCGTTCAGGTACGGGAATAGCAGCGCCCGCACCACGAACCCGGCCCGGTCCCCGCAGACCACCCCGGTCCGGCCCAACCCGGCGCAGACCGCCCGGGCGGTGGCGACCGCCTCCGCCGACGACCGGACGGTACGCACGATCTCCACCACCGCCCCGGCCCGGGTCGGGTCGAGCAGGTGCAACCCGACCACCTCGGCCGGCCGACGGGCGGCCATCGCGATGTCGATCACCGGTAGCGTGCCGGTGGTGGTGGCCAGCAGCGTCTCCGGCTTGCAGACCTCGGCCAGCTCGGCGAAGAGGGCCCGCTTGACCGCCAGGTCGTCGGTCACCGCCTCCACCACCAGGTCGGCGTCGGCCAACCTGGCCAGCCCGCCGTTCCGCCCGGCGTCCCGGGACACCACCACCACGTCGTAGCCGGCCTGGCCGAAGAGCTCGCCGAGCCCGGTGACGGCGTCACCCACACCGACCACGCCAACCCTGCGCACCGGTCGGGCGCCGTCGAGCGGTGCCGCCGCCGGGGTCTGCCCGTCGGGTACGACGGTGGCCGAACCGGGCCGCTCGTACCGGTAGAAGCCCTGGCCGGACTTGCGGCCGAGCAGTCCCGCCGTGACCATCTGGCGCAGCAACGGCACCGGCGCGTGCCGCCGGTCCCGGCCACCCCGCCGGTACATGGTGTCCAGGATCTCGTACGCCGTGTCCAGGCCGATCAGGTCGAGCAGCGCCAGCGGCCCCATCGGCAGCCCGCAGCCCAGCCGCATCGCGGCGTCGATCTCCTCGCGGCTGGCGTACCGCGACTCGACCATCGCGACGGCCTGGTTGAGGTAGCCGAAGAGCAGGGCGTTGGCGATGAAGCCGGCCCGGTCGCCGATGGTCACGCCGACCTTGCCCAGCCTGGCGCAGAGCGCCTGCACCGCGCCGACCACCTCGGTCGAGGTGGTCACGGTCCGGACCACCTCGACCAGCTTCATCACCGGCGCGGGGTTGAAGAAGTGCATTCCGACCACCCGGTCCGGCCGGCCGGTCGCGACGGCGATCTCGGTGACGCTCAGCGAGGAGGTGTTGCTGGCCAGGATCGCGGTCGGCCGGCAGATCCGGTCCAGGTCGGCGAAGAGCCGCCGCTTGAGGTCGAGCCGCTCGGGTACCGCCTCGACCACCAGGTCGACCTCGGCCAGCGCGGGCAGCCCGACGGCGAAGGTGATCCGGCCGAACAGCGCGTCCCGGTCGGCGGTGCTCAGCCGGCCCCGCTGCACCGCCCGGTCGGTCGAGCGGGCGAGGGTGGCCCGGCCATGTTCGAGCGCCTCGGCGGTGATCTCGACGGCGACCACCCGGAGACCGCCGCGGGCGAAGACCTCCGCGATCCCGGCGCCCATCGTGCCCAGTCCGACAACGCCGACGGTGGAGATGGTGCCGCCGGCACCGGTCGTCTCGCCTGCCACCCCTTGGCCTCCCGCTCCGTCCCGGGCAGCCGACTGAACGGCCGCTAGGTCACCTGCGGCGAGTCTGCCACGGGCCGCCCGGACGCCTCGGCCCGGTGCCGGTAGGTGCCTTACCGCAGCTCCAGCAGGGCGGCGGCGAACTCGACGGGGCGCTCGATGTTGGGCGAATGGCCGCAGTTCGCGAAGACGATCTCGCGGTAACTGCCACCCGCCGCCGCGTACCGGTCCAGTACCGCGCGGGTCTGCCCGATCATCGGCTGCGGCGGGCACGCCTGCGCACCCGGCCAGTCCGGCAGCACGCCGAGCGCGCCGAGCTGGGCCAGGTCGAACAGGGAGGTATCCGAGACGATCACGTCGGAGTCGCCGCGTACCCAGGTGATCGGTGGCTTGTCCGCTACCGCGACCAGTTCGTCGGCGATCCGGAAGTGCTTCGGCGCCAGGGCGTTCAGCACGCCCCGGTCCCCCGGCGCCATCCCCGGCCAGTTGTCGCTGCGCTCCATGGTGCCCGGGTAGTTGTCAGCGCCGGTCGCGGTGGAGAGCACCGAGTCGAGCAGCAGTTCCTCGTCCGCGCCGAGGCTGGCCGGGTCGGCGACGTACGCGCTGCGCAGGACCGTACGCGGGCTGGTCCGCTCGTCGGCGCTCCGGTCACCGGCGGCCAGCCGGGCGACGAAGTCCTGATTTCCCGTGCCGCCCCCGGTGCCGGCGAAGTCCGGCGTGGTCGGCGTGCCGACCAGGTCCCGGGTGCCGCCGAAGCCGTACGGCGAGACCGGCGCCGCCAGCAGCAGCCCGGCCACCCGGTGGGGGTGGTCGACCAGCAGCCGCATCGCCACTCCCCCGCCCAGCGAGTGCCCGACCAGCACCGGCCGAGCGCCCGCCGTGCCGAACAGGGCCGGCTCGTCGAGCAGCGCGGCGACGTCGTCGGCGAAGACCCCGAGGCCACGGGTCGCGTCGACCGGTGCGACCTCGGTACCGCCGTAGCCGCGCAGGTCGGGGGCGACCAGCCGCAGGTCGGTCGGCAAGTGCCGGATCAGCGGCTGCCAGAAGTCGGCGGAGGAGCAGTTGCCGTGGATCAGCAGTACCGGGCGGCCGTCCTCCGGGCCCGCCACCAGCACCCGCTGCCGGATGCCGTTCGCCGAAATCTCGTGTCGCCGGATCTCCATCGCAGCGATGATGCCAGCCGGTGCCGGCCGGAAACATGTGGCCGCCCGCCATATCCTCGGGCCGGAAACCGTCTCGGCACCCACTCCGCGCCGGCCGGGCCCGGACCCGGGCTGGACCGGCCCCAGGCTGGCCCGGACCAGACCAGACCGGACCCGATCCGCAGACTGTCGAGCTGCCCCGCCTGTGCGCCCATGGAAGGGCTGCTGGTAGGCCCATTCGTCTAGGGCTTCCCGGCGCCCCGTTCGTGCGCCCAGCTCGACAGTCCGCACGACGAGGTGTCCCGGCCCGGCCGGCGACGGTCACTGGAGGGCTAGGTATGCCCAGGTCATCCCGCCGAGGAGGGCAACACAGCCGCCGATCACCAGCAGCATCCGCCGGGAGCGCCGCGCGGGCGTACCCATCAGCTCGGTCGGGGCGGTGAGCGCACCGGACGCCGGAGCCGGGCCGGTCGCCGGAGTGGGGATCGAGGCCGGCGCGGGTGGCGCCAGCGAGCGGCGGAAGGTGCCCAACTGGTCGGTGGCGGCGGCGCCGGGATCGAAAAACCGCAGCTCCAGGTTGCCGAGCCGGATCCGGTCCCCGTCCCGCAGCTCGGTGTGCCCGGAGAGTCGCTCGTCGTTGAGCCAGGTGCCGTTCGTCGACCCGGTGTCGGTCAACAGCACCCGGCCGGCGGCGAGTTCGACGGTGGCGTGCCAGCGGCTGACCTTGGGATCGTCCAGCAGCACGTCAACGCCGTCCTCCCGGCCGATCCGGCGTACCCCGGGACGCAGCCGGAAGCTGGCACCCCTCAGTGGCCCACTGGTCACGGTCAGTATCGGCAATAGATCAAGTTGGTCGGACATGGATTTCTCCATCCGGCTTCGCCCCCCACCGACGCGGCAACGTCGGCCCCCGGGTCAGCTTCCCATCCGATCCCGCCCGGTTCCACGTCCTGCCGGTTCAAGTCGCGCTGGCCGGGGAGTGGATCCGGGCTCGCCGGTTCGGCCGATGGGACATCGGGACCCGGCGATCCGCATACCTACCCGTGGGTAATCTTCGGGTCTAGACTTCCGCCATGACGACCGTGAACGCTCCCGGCGTACCCGGAATCTCCGACGGCGAGCTGGTCTCCACCAATCCGGCCACCGGGGAGCTGGCCGGGCGGTTCCCGGTTGCCGACGCCGACGCCGTCGGTCGGGCCGTCGGTCGGGCCCGGGAAGCGGCGCAGTGGTGGGCCGGGCTCGGCAACGCCGGCCGGCGGAGCCGGTTGCTGCGCTGGCGGGCGCTGCTGGCCAACCGGATCACCGAACTCGCCGAGCTGTCGCACCTGGAGACCGGCAAGCCGGTCGCCGACGCCGTGGTCGAGGCGTTCAGCGCCATCGACCACCTCGACTGGGCGGCCCGGAACGCCAAGCGGGTGCTCGGCCCCCGCCGGATGCGGTCCCGGCTGGTGGTGGCCGAGTTCTCCGCCCGACTCGAATACCGGCCGTACGGCGTGGTCGGGATGATCGCGCCGTGGAACTATCCGGTACTGACCCCGCTGGGCGCCTTCGGCTACGCGCTCGCCGCCGGCAACGCGGTGCTGCTCAAGCCCAGCGAGTACACCCCGGCGGTCGGGCAGTGGCTGGTCGACACCTTCGCCGAGATCGTCCCGGAGCAGCCGGTGCTACAGGCCGTGCACGGCCTCGGTGACGTCGGTGCGGCACTGTGCCGGTCCGGCGTCGACAAGATCGCCTTCACCGGCTCCACCCGCACCGCCAAGAAGGTGATGGCGGCCTGCGCCGAGACCCTCACCCCGCTCGTCGTCGAGGCCGGCGGCAAGGACGCGGTGATCGTCGACGACGACGCCGACCTGGACGCCGCCGCCGAAGCCTGCGTCTGGGGCGCCCTCACCAACGCCGGCCAGACCTGCATCGGCATCGAACGCGCCTACGTCACCGCCTCGGTCTACGACGCCTTCGTCGACAAGGTGGTGGCGAAGGCCGGCCGGCTCACCGTCGGCCCCGACGGCACCGACCTCGGCCCGATCACCATGCCGGACCAGATCGCCACGATCCGCCGGCACATCGAGGACGCCATCGACCGGGGCGGACGGGCCGTGCTCGGTGGACCGGAGGCGGTCCGGCCGCCGTACGTGCACCCGACGGTCCTGGTCGACGTACCCGAGGAGGCCGACGCGGTCCGCGAGGAGACCTTCGGACCGACCCTCACCATCAGCAGGGTGACCGACGCCGAGGAGGCGCTGCGCCGCGCCAACGCGGTCCGGTACGGCCTCGGCGGCGCCGTCTTCGGCCGGCGCCGCGCCGCCGAGATCGCCGGCCGGATGCGCTCCGGGATGACGGCGATCAACTCCACCCTGACGTTCGTCGGGATGCCGACACTCCCGTTCGGCGGGATCGGCGACTCCGGCTTCGGCCGGATCCACGGCGCCGACGGACTGCGCGAGTTCGCCCGCAGCAAGGCGGTGACCAGACGGCGCGGACCGTCGCTCCTGCCGGCGATGACCTTCGAGCGCACTCCGGCCCAGGTGGAACGCATCGTCAAGGCGGCCAAAATTCTGTACGGGCGGTGACCCTGGACTGACCGATCGTAGGGACAAAAGGACGACTAAGACATCCCTGGCCGTCTCCCGCATCGGTACCGTTCGCCCAATGGGGCTGCACGCGTTGCGATTCCGCCTGGTCGACAGCGAGAACTCCTGGGGTGCCCGGCGGCGCGCACGCCGGGCCGGATGGCTCGCGGAGACGTTCCCGGACCTGGCCCAGATGTCCGTCATCGACCTGGGCGGCCGGGTGAGCACCTGGGCACAGGCCGGGGTACGCCCGAAGCACGTACACGTGGTGAACCTGGAGGAGGCCCCGGCCGACGTACCGGACTGGGCGGAGGTGGACCGGGGCGACGCCTGCGCGCTGCCCCGGCACATCGCCAACCGCCGCTACGACCTGGTCTTCTCCAACTCGGTGCTGGAGCACGTCGGCGGGCACGAGCGCCGGCTGCGGTTCGCCGAGACGGTGCACGCACTCGCCGACGCGCACTGGGTGCAGACCCCCTACCGGTACTTCCCGATCGAGCCGCACTGGATCGCCCCGGGCATGCAGTTCACCCCGGTCCGGCTGCGGATCGCGCTGGCCCGCCGCTGGCCACTGGCGCACACCCGGCCGGACTGCCGGGAGACCGCGATCCAGCAGGTGCTCTGGACCGAACTGGTGGACCGGTCCCAGATGCGGCACTACTTCCCGCACTCGCAGATCCGGGCCGAGCGGCTGGCCGGGCTGATCAAGTCGCTGATCGCGGTCCGTACCGGCGGCTGAGGCGGGGGCAGCTCACGCCGGATCGACCAGGCTGACCAGGGTGGCCCCGGTCGAGTCGTCCACCAGGGCGACCCGGACCCGGTCCGGCGCCACCTCCCCGGCCGGCACGGCGAAGACCGCCGTCGCCGGCCGGCCCTGGTAGCGGGCCGAGTAGCAGACCATCCGCCAGGACTCCTCCAGCCAGTGTTCCCGCACGTCCGAGGTGAGCAGCGCGGCCACCTGCCGGTATGCGGCACTGAGCTGGAGTTGCTGCACACTGGCCAGCAGCGGCACCCCGGAACCGCCCCGCAGCGGATGGGTGAGCCGGGCGCGGAGTCGGCGCAGCGGCAGCAGCCAGTACGCGTCGCACTCCGGCGACAGCGCGACGATCAGCGCCGCCTCGGCCAGCAGCAGTCCGGCCGACGCGGCCGGGGCTCCGGTCAGCGCCGGCAGCCAGTACGTGCCACCGGCCGCGACACCGAAGAGCCCGGCCAGCACCAGCAGGCCGGCCCGGGCGATGCCGCGCCCGGTGACCGGGGTGGCCTTGGCGCTCAGGTAGCCGCACGAGGCGCCGGGTGCGACGCGGCGGGCGTACCCGAGATAACCGACGAAACCGGCGGCCAGCGCGGCGGCCGCCACCGGCTCGGCGACCGGGGCCGGTGGCAGCACCAGCAGGACGCCGAGCAGCAGTTCGGCCCCGCCGAGCACCCGGTACGCCGGCACCGCCCGCTCGACGCCGAGCAGCGTGCCGAGCGCCGAGGTACGCGCCTGCTCGGCCGCCCGCCGGTCGACGAGCTTGATCCGGGCCGACCAGATCAGCACGACGCCGACCAGCAGGGACTGGAGCGCCGCCAGGGACTGGAGCATGGATGCCCTCCTCTCGTTCCAGGCGTCGGGAAGGGCCCCTCCGCGAACGGACGGGCCCTTTCCGGCGTCAGTTGGCGGCGTAGACCGTGGCGATGCTGATCTCGTTGGTATCGGGGTGCCAGGCGCCGATCACCTGGACGTGCCCGCCGACCTTGAGCAGCGAGACGTCGGAGATGGCCGGGGTGCCGTTGTAGACGGCGGCGGTGGTGCCGGGCACGACGTGCCCGATCAGCCGCTTGCCGTGGTGGTCGAGGTGCAGCACGTTGCGGCCCACCGAGACGATGTGCGCGGTCAGGTTGACGATGTTGGCCCAGAGCGAGTCGGCGGCGAGGGTGCCGTCGGGCAGCCGTACGCCCCGGACGTACATGCCGTCGCCCTTTTCCAGCCGGTCGAAGGTGGTCGGCTGGAACTTCCAGATGCTGGTGCCGTTGGTGACCTGGATCCGGTGCAGCGCACCGTCGGAGCCGGCCAGCAGCACCACACTGCCGGTGATCGAGGTGACCCGGCCCTCGGCGAAGTTCGGGTCCGGTGCCCCGGGTGAGACCTTCACCGGTTCGGCGGCCAGGGCTGCCTCCGGGGCGAGCGAGCCGAGTGCGGTGGCTCCGGCGATGCCGGCGCCGCCGAGTACGGCCGTGCTGAGCAGACGTCGACGGTCCATCGTGGTCGCCATCGTGGAGTCCTCCCCTACACCGAGTCGACAGAGCAGGGCCGCAGCCCGGTGGAGAGGCTGGCGATCGCGCTGTACGCCGCCGGCGTCAGGTCGATGATCCGGTTGGTGCCACAGGACGAGCCGCAGCAGGCGCGCTCACCGCAGAACAGGTCGGTCTGCGGCCCGCAGTCGGCGATCGAGGTGCCGACCCGGGCTCCGTTGCAGAGGTTGGTGGTGTAGTGCACGAACCCGCAGGTCCGGCGCGCCAGGCTGGTGCCGCAGACGTCGGGCCGGGTGATCGCGAGGCAGGCGGCCGAGGCGTTCGGCCAGGCGTGCTGGAAGTTGCCGGAGGTGCAGGTGCCACAGGCGCCCCGGCCGGTCGACGCGCACGGGCCCCAGGCGCTACCGCAACAGAACCAGGACACCTCTCCGGTCACAGCTGCCATGATCGGTCCTCCCTTCGGGGGTTTAAGGGAAACGACGTTGATCAATATTGATGACAATTATTACGGCGGAAATCCACACAGTCAATCGATGCTCCTGAAAGTTTTCTTCAACTTCGCGACCGGGTTCTCCGCACCCTCCCGCCTCGACGCCTCGGCGGACAGGTGTCAGGAACTGGCCTCAATAGCCGCTAGCGTTCCCGGCATGACGACGTGCCAGACCCACCCGTCGCACACCGGTCCCGCGAGGCTCCGCTGATGCGGCGGCTCACGTACGAGCAGGTCCGCCGCCGACGCCTGGACCGGCAGGGCTTGACGGCGCCGCTGCCCGCAGCGGGCCCGGCCGAGGTCGCGGCCCGGCTCGGCGGGGTGCACGCCCAGGTGCTCTCCGCCGCCGAACTCGCGATCGGGCTGCGCACCACCGGGACCACCCGGCTGGACGTACGGACGGCGCTCTGGGACGAGCGCAGCCTGGTCAAGACCCGCGGCCCCCGGTTCACCGTGCACCTGCTGGCCACCGCCGACCTGCCGATCTGGACCGGTGCCCTGTCGGCGCTGCCGGCACGCCCGCTCGACCTGCTCACCGAGGAGCAGGCCGAGCAGGTCGTCGTGGCGATCGCCGAGGCGCTGCGGGACGCGGAGCTGACCACCGACGAGCTGACCGAGGCGGTGGTCGCGGGTACCGGGCCGTGGGCGGGAGAACCGGCGATGGCGGCGTTCCAGGGCTGGTGGCCGCGCTGGGTCGAGGCGATGTCGCTGGCCACCCGGCGCGGGGCGATGTGCTTCGGCCCGAACCGGGGCCGGCTGGTGACGTACACCAACCCGGCCCGCTGGCTGCCCGGGTTCCGGCCCGCCGACGGGCGTACCGCCCTCGCCGAGGTGCTCCGGCGCTACCTGTACGCGTACGGGCCGGCCACCCCGGCACACGTCGCGCAGTGGCTGGCGGTGCCGAAGCGATGGGCGGTGGAGCTGTTCGACTCGCTCGGCGGAGAGCTGGAAGAGGTCTCCATGGCGGGCTCCCCGGCCTGGGTGCTGGCCGGCGACACCGACGTGCCGGAGGAGCCGCCGCGCGGGGTGCGGCTGCTGCCGTACTTCGACGCGTACCCGGTGAACTGCTTTCCCCGCGCGGAGGTCTTCCCCGGCCCGGCCGCCGCACGTGCGCTCGCCGGCGGCCAGGCCGGCAACTACCCGGTGCTGCTGGTCGACGGCCTGGTGGCCGGGGTCTGGCACCAGCGCCGCTCCGGCCGGCGGATCGACGTCACCGTGGAGTCGCTGGTGGAACTGCGCCCCCGGCAGCTCCGCGAACTCGACGAACAGGTGCAGCGGGTCGGCGAGATTCTGGCGGGCGCTCCCCGGCTCACCCTCGGCGAGGTGGCCGTCGGCCCGCACGCCTGACCGGTCAGAAGAGCGTCAGCTCGTCCTTCTCGATGCCGCGCAGCCGGTCGTAGTTCACCGCCACGCACCGGATGCCCCGGTCGGTGGCGAGCACCCGGGCCTGCGGCTTGATCTCCTGGGCGGCGAACACCCCGCTGACCGGTGCGAGCAGCGGATCGCGGTTGAGCAGTTCCAGGTAGCGGGTGAGCTGTTCCACCCCGTCGATCTCGCCGCGCCGCTTCACCTCGACCGCCACGGTGGCTCCGGCACCGTCCCGGCAGAGCAGGTCGACCGGACCGATCGCGGTCATGTACTCCCGCCGGATCAGCGTGAACCCGTCACCCAGCTCGGTGGGGGTGGCGGCCAGCAGTTCCTGGAGGTGCGCCTCCACGCCGTCCTTGCGCAGCCCCGGGTCGACGCCCAGCTCGTACGAGGTGTCCTGGAAGATCTCCTCCAGGGTGATCCGCAGCTCCTCACCGGCCTTGTTGACGACCCGCCACACCCCGGGGGCCTCCTCCAGCCGGCACGGCGGGCTCATCCAGTTCAGTGGCTTGTACGCCCGGTCGTCGGCGTGGATCGAGACCGACCCGTCCGCCTTCAGCATCAGCAACCGGGTCGCCAGCGGCAGGTGTGCCGAGAGCCGCCCGACGTAGTCCACAGAGCACCGCGCTATCACCAACCGCACCCGACGAGGGTAGCGGAGCGGTCCGGTACCGCTGGGCGCGCCGTCCTGGCGCGTCGGTGCCATCCTGGTACCCGTGCTGGAAGCCCTCACCGGAACCGGCCTCGCGGCATCGGCCGGCCTCAACGCGTACATCCCGCTGCTCACCATGGGGCTGCTCGCCCGGTACACCGACGTGGTGAACCTGCCCAGCGGCTGGCAGTGGATCTCCAACGGCTGGGTACTGGCGATCCTGGTGGTGCTGCTCGCCATCGAGGTGGTCGCCGACAAGGTGCCGGTGGTCGACCACGTCAACGACGTGGTGCAGACCGTGGTCCGGCCGACCGCCGGCGGGCTCGCCTTCGGGGCGGGTTCCGGGGCGGAGACGGTCACGGTCAGCGACCCGGGCCAGTTCTTCGGCTCCCACCAGTGGGTGCCGGTGGTGATCGGGGTGCTGATCGCGCTCGGCGTGCACGGGGTCAAGGCGGCGGCCCGGCCGGTGATCAACGCCGGTACGGCCGGCTTCGGCGCCCCGGTGGCGAGCACCGCCGAGGACGCGACCAGCGTGGTCTTCTCGCTGTCGGCGATCCTGCTGCCGGTGCTGATCCTGCTCTTCCTGCTGGCCGTGCCGCTCTTCGCGATCTGGGTGGTACGCCGACGCCGACGCCGCCGGGCGGAGCGGCGGGCCGCCCGACCCGGTGACCGGTACGACCGGTCCGTCACGCATAGTTGACCCATGGCAGAGCAGCTCGCGATCTCCGTGCGGGGGTTGCGCAAGGCGTACGGCGGGACGGTCGCCGTGGACGGCGTCGACCTGGCGGTGTCCCGGGGCGAGGTCTTCGCCCTGCTCGGGCCGAACGGTGCCGGCAAGACCACCACGGTCGAGATCCTGGAGGGCTACCGGCGCCGGGACGCGGGCGAGGTCAGCGTGCTCGGCGTCGATCCGGACCGCGCGGACGGGCAGTGGCGGTCCCGGGTCGGCATCGTGCTCCAGGGCACCGGCGAGTTCGACGACCTGACGGTGGCCGAGGTGGTGCAGCACTTCGCCGGCTTCTACCCCGCCCCGGACGACCCGGACAAGGTAGTCGAACGGGTCGGGCTGGCTGGCAAGGCGAAGGCGCGCACCCACACCCTCTCCGGCGGGCAGAAGCGCCGGCTGGACGTGGCGCTCGGCATCGTCGGCCGACCCGAGCTGCTCTTCCTGGACGAGCCGACCACCGGCTTCGACCCGGAGGCCCGCCGCGAGTTCTGGGAGCTGATCCGGGACCTGGCCGCCGCCGGCACCACCATCGTGCTGACCACGCACTACCTGGACGAGGCCGAGGCGCTCGCCGACCGGGTCGCGGTGATCACCGGCGGGCGGCTGGTCGAGGTGGCCGCTCCGGCCCGGCTCGGCAACCGGGCGGAGGCGCTGGCCACGGTCTCCTGGCGTACCCCGGAGGGCGCGGTGGAGCGGGTCGAGAGCGCGACGCCGACGGCGCTGGTCGCGGAGCTGGCCGCGCGGTTCGGCGGCGAGGTGCCGGGGCTGACCGTGACCCGGCCCACCCTGGAGGACGTCTACCTACGGATGATCGGGCACCGATGAGCACCTCGACCACCGCAGCGGAGACCGCCGGCAGGCTGCCGGAGTCCGCGCCGGCCCGGCGGGTCGGGCCGGTCGCGCTCGGCCTGCGGCAGGGCCGGCTGGAGGTACGCCAGTTCCTGCGCAGCCGCGAGTCCGTGGTCTTCACCATGCTCTTCCCGGTGGTGATGATCCTGATCTTCGCGTCGATCTTCAAGGGCGAGATCGGGGGCGGAGTCCGGTTTACGCAGTACTTCGTGACCGGCATGATCGCCACCGGCCTACTGACGGTCGGCTTCCAGAGCCTGGCCATCCAGATCCCGATCGAGCGGGACCGCGGCGTGCTGAAGCGGCTGCGCGGCACCCCGATGCCGAAGTGGGTGTACTTCGTCGGCAAGATCATCATGGTCGCCGTGATCGGCCTCGCCGAGACCGTACTGCTGCTCGCCGTCGCCGCGCTGCTCTTCGACCTCACCCTGCCGCAGACCGCCGGCAAGTGGTTCGACCTGTTCTGGATCTCCACCCTCGGCATCACCGCCTGCACCCTCTGCGGCATCGCCTTCTCCTCGCTGCCCCGCACCGGGCGTGGCGCGTCCGCCACGGTGACCCCGGTAGCCCTGGTGCTCCAGTTCATCTCCGGGGTCTTCTTCGTCTTCACCGACCTGCCGAGCTGGATGCAGCAGGTCGCGGCGATCTTCCCGCTGAAGTGGATGTGCCAGGGCCTGCGCTCGGTATTCCTGCCCGAGTCGTTCGGCGCCCTGGAGCCGGCCGGCTCCTTCGAACTGGGCCGGGTCGCCCTGGTACTCGGCCTCTGGTGCGTCGCCGGTCTGGTGCTCTGCCTGACCACCTTCCGCTGGACCAGCCGCCGCGACGGCTGATCCAGCACGCGGTCGGTCGGGCACCAGCCCGGTCAGTACGAGTAGAAGCCCTTTCCGGTCTTCCGCCCCAGGTCACCGGCGGTGACCATCCGCTGCAACAGCTCCGGCGGGAAGAACTTCTCGTCGGCGGTGTCGGCGTAGATGTTCTTCGTCGCGTGCAGCAGCACGTCGGCGCCGGTCAGGTCGGTGGTGGCCAGCGGCCCCATGGCATGCCCGAAGCCGAGCTTGCAGGCGGTGTCCAGGTCCTCCGGCGAGATCACCCCGGACTCGACGAGCTTGACCGCCTCCATCACCAGGGCGGTGATCAGTCGGGTGGTGACGAAGCCGGCGATGTCCCGGTTGACCACCACGCAGGTCTTGCCGATCTCCTCGGCGAACGCCCGGGCGGTGGCCAGCGTCTCGTCGCTGGTCTTGTAGCCCCGGACCAGCTCGCAGAGCTTCATCATCGGGACCGGTGAGAAGAAGTGGGTGCCGACGACCGACTCCGGCCGGCCGGTGGCCGCCGCGATCTGGGTGACCGGGATGGCCGAGGTGTTGGTGGCCAGGACCGCACCGGGGGCACAGATCTTGTCGAGCGCCCGGAACACCTCCTGCTTGATCTCCAGCCGCTCGAAGACCGCCTCGACCACGATGTCGGCGTCGGCCGCCGCCTCCAGCTCGGTGGTCGGGGTGATCCGCCGCAGCGTCGCCTCTACCTCGTCGGCCTCGATCGTGCCCTTGGCCGCGAACTTCTCCAGTGACGTACGGATGCCGGACAGGCCGCGACGGGTGGCGGCGTCGTCCAGGTCGCGCAGGGTGACCTGCCAGCCCGCCCGCGCCGCGACCTGGGCGATGCCCGAACCCATCAAACCGGCCCCGATGACCGCGAGTCGACCCGCCATGTGCGTACTCCTTCGGCTGGATTGTGTCCTCGCAGAGCACCTTAACGGTCGCTCCGGCCGCCGCTACCCGCCGGTAACCGATACGGCCGGCGGCACCCCGGGGGTATGTCCGGGATGCCGCCGGCCCGACGGTGGTCGTCGCGGGGCGCGACGGGGTCAGCTAGCGCGCAGCGGCGCGAGCGCGGTGCTCCAGGTGACGGTCTGGTCCAGTACGACGCCGAGGGCGTCCACCTGGTGCGGACCGGGCTTGAAGACGCTGAAGTTCTCGAAGTCGGTGTGCAGCGAGAGCGCCACCTGGGCCCGTACGTCGGCCATCATCAGCTCACCGGCGATCAGGCGCAGGTGCTCGACCGCCCGGGCCCCGCCGACCGTGCCGTAGCTGACGAACCCGACCGCCTTGTTGTTCCACTCGGCGAAGAGGAAGTCGATGGCGTTCTTCAGCGCGCCCGAGGTGGAGTGGTTGTACTCCGGGGTCACCATGACGAACCCGTCGAACGAGGCGATCTTGGCGGCCCACTCCAGGGTGTGCGGGTTCGCGTACTGCCCCATGCTCGGCGGGATCGCCTCGTCGAGGTGCGGCAGCTTGAAGTCGAGCAGGTCGACCAGCTCGTACTCGGCGTCGGGGCGCTGCCGGGCGATGTCGTACACCCAGCGGGCCACGGCCTCGCCGTTGCGGCCGGGGCGAGTGCTGCCAAGGATGATGCCAATTCTGGTCATTGTTCGTTTTTCCCTCTCAAAATGAGCGACAACCAAGTGCTTGTCGCGTCAAGCAAATGTCGCGGTAGTTGCTTTGTCAAGCAATCGCCGTGCTAGTGTGTTCTCCATGACAGCCCCGTTGCCGCCGTTGAGCAGCGAGGAGGAGGCCGTCGTCCGGGCACTGGGCCGGGCGATCATCGTCGTGCCGCGGGCGCTGGACGCCGACCTGACCCGCGAGCAGCGCCTGTCGATCAACGAGTACGCCGCGCTGATGCACCTCTCCGAGGCGCCCGACCGCCGGATGCGGATGAACGAGCTGGCCACCGCCTGCGACCTCTCGCTCAGCGGGATGACCCGGATCGTCACCCGGCTGGAGCAGCAGGGCTTCGTCGAGCGGATCCGCTGCGCCGAGGACGCCCGGGGCTGGAACGCCGTGCTCACCGACGCCGGGCTGGCCCGGCTGGAGGCGGCCTACCCGACCCACCTGGCCAGCGTCCGGCGGCACATCGTCGACCACCTCGACGGGCTGGACCTCGGGCAGCTCGCGAACGCGCTGCGCCGGTTCGCGACGACCGGCACCTGCGCGGAGCACTCGGACCCGGAGTCCCGGTCCGCCTCCTGAGCTGGCCGCCCGCCGCCCGGTCACAACGTGAACGCCGGCTCTTCGGGAGCGGTCGCCCGCTCCACCTCGACCCCCAGGCTCCGCAGGTCGGCGATGAAGTCCGGATAGCCCCGGTCGACGTGGTGCACGTGCGAGACCTCGGTGACCCCGTCGGCGCAGAGTCCGGCGATCACCAGGCCCGCCCCGGCCCGGATGTCGGTGGCCCGCACCGGGGCACTGGAGAGCCGCTCCCGGCCCCGGACCACCGCGTGGTGCCCGTCGGTCTTGATGTCCGCACCCAGCCGGGCCATCTCGTTCACGAACATGAACCGGCCGTCGAAGATGTTCTCGGTGACCAGCGAGGCCCCCTCGCTCACCGAGGCCAGCCCGATCGCCATCGGCAGCAGGTCGGTGGCGAAGCCCGGGAACGGCAGGGTCACCACGTCCACCGCCGACGGCCGCCGGTCCAACTGCACCCGGAACGCGTCGGCCCGGGTCTCGACCAGGCACCCGGCCGAGACCAGCTTGTCGAGCGCGATCTCCAGGAAGGCCGGGCTCGCGCCGGTCACCGTGACGTCGCCCCGGGTCATCGCCGCTGCGAAGGCCCAGGTGCCGGCGACGATCCGGTCGCCGACCGTGGCGTGCCGGACCGGGCGCAGCTCGGAGACGCCCTCGATGCGCAGCATGGACGTGCCGGCCCCATCGATCTTGGCACCCATCTGGCTGAGCATGGTGCAGATGTCCACGATCTCCGGCTCGCGGGCGGCGTTGTCGATCTCGGTGACGCCCCTGGCCAGTACCGCCGCCATCACCAGGTTCTCGGTGGCGCCGACGCTGGGGAAGTCGAGCCAGATCGTCGCGCCGTGCAGCCCCCGGGGTGCCGAGGCGATGACGAAGCCGTGCTCACCGGAGATCTCCGCGCCCATCCGGGCCAGCCCGGCCACGTGCATGTCCAGCCCGCGTGAGCCGATGGCGTCGCCGCCGGGGTGCGCCACTCGGACGTACCCGCGCCGGGCCAGCAGCGGGCCGAGCACGCAGATCGAGGCGCGGAGCCGGCGTACCAGGTCGTAGTCGGCCTCGGTGCCGGGATCCGTCGGCACGTCGATCGTCACCGAACAGGACCGGGGCGGGTCGCCGTCCCCGCCCGCCGCACCATCGCCCTCGTCGTCGGCGAATGAGACGGCACAGCCGAGCCGGCGCAGCACCTCGGCCATGATCGCGATATCGGTGATCCGGGGTACGTTCGTGATCACACTCCGCCCCGGGGCGAGCAGCGCCGCTGCCATCAGTTTCAGCGCGGAATTCTTGGCACCCACGACGTGCACCTGGCCCTCCAGCCGGGCGCCGCCGCTGACTCTGATCACGTCCACGTCGCAAATCGTAGAGTCGTCCGCCCCACCCGGCCCGGTGCCGTCCGGCCAGCCCTGCCCGGTTCCCGGCCCGGGCCGGGCCGCCGTCGCCGGACTTGACGTCCGTACGCTGTTCGTCATGGCCGTCCACCTCACCCGCATCTACACCAGGACCGGCGACGCCGGCACGACCAGGCTGAGCAACAACGAAGAGGTCGCCAAGACGGACCCGCGGATCGGCGCGTACGCCGACGTCGACGAGTGCAACGCGGCGATCGGGGTGGCGCTGGCCCTCGGGCAGCTCGACGAGGACCTCCGCACCGTGCTCGGCACGGTCCAGAACGACCTCTTCGACGTCGGCGCCGACCTCGCCACCCCGGTCGAGCCGGAGCCGGCGTACCCGCCGCTGCGGGTCACCGAGGAGTACGTACGGCGGCTGGAGGGCTGGTGCGACCGGTACAACGCCCGACTGGCCAAACTCGACTCCTTCGTCCTGCCCGGCGGCACCCCGGGAGCGGCCCTGCTGCACGTGGCACGCACGATCGCCCGGCGGGCCGAGCGCTCGGCTTGGGCCCTGATCAGCTCCGAACCAGATCGAACCAGCACTCTCCCGGCAAAGTATCTCAACCGCCTCTCGGATTTGCTGTTCATCCTGGCAAGAACCGCGAATCCGGCCGGAGATGTGCTATGGGTGCCGGGTGGCCAGCGCTGACCCGGCCGCTCCCGGTAACGCCCCGAGCGGGCTGACCCCCGACCAGCCGCCCGTCCCGCCTGGCGGGTTGCACCACGTCGAGATCTGGGTACCGGACCTCGCCCAGGCCAGCACGAGCTGGGGCTGGCTCCTCGGCGAACTGGGCTGGACGCCGTACCAGAGCTGGCCGGCCGGCCGCTCCTGGCGGCACGGCCCGACCTACCTGGTACTGGAGGAGTCCCCCGCGCTGTCGTCCCGGCGGCACGACCGGCTCGCGCCGGGCCTCAACCACCTGGCCTTCCACGCCGGCCCGCCCACCGCCGTGGACCGGCTGGTCGCGCTGGCCCCCGGGTACGGCTGGTCGCTGCTCTTCGCCGACCGCCACCCGTACGCGGGCGGGCCGGAGAACTACGCCGGCTACCTGACTGACAGGTCCGGGTTCGAGGTGGAACTCTGTGCCTCCTCAGTCCCCGTCCCCGGCGGCTGACCGGCCCGGCGCCTCCCGGCCCGCCGGGACAGGCCGCCGAGTTGGTCCCCGGCGAACGCGGCCAGGGTGCAGACGGCCAGCGCGGTGGCCAGCGGCGGGATCCACCCCTACACCGTGCCCGGCGCGCCCGCCGGCCGGCGTCGTGCCGCGGGCCGGACCGGCTCCGCCGACTGGCCGGTGCGCGGCGGCCGTCCCCTGGGAACACCCCGTCCCCCTGGGAACACCCCGTCCCCCTGGGAACACCCCGTCGGGATCACCAGGACGCTGGCGGGACGGTGCCCGGAGTGTTCTCGTCGCGGGTACTGCTGTCCCGGCCCGGTCCGTCCAGGCCGATCGGCCGGAAGTCGTCGTCGACCAGACCGAGCCGGTGCGCCACCACCGCGGCCTGGACCCGGTTGCGCAGCCCGAGCTTCTCCATCGCCGCCGAGACGTGCGTCTTGACGGTGGTGACCCCCAGGTGCATCCGGGAGGCGATCTCGGCGTTGGAGAGCCCGGCGCCGACCAGGGCCAGCACCTCGCGCTCCCGGCCGCTGAGCAGCCGGCGACCCGACGGCCGTACGGCGTCGGAGCCGCGTTCGGTGTCCTCGGTGTGTGCCTGCAACGCCCGGTGCACGATCCGGGCCAGTACGGCCGGTGCCAGCAGCGGCTCACCCCGGGCGGCCCGGCCGACCGCGTCCACCAGGTCCTCGGGGGCGCCGTCCTTGACCAGGTAGCCGATCGCCCCGGCGCCGAGCGCCCCGTAGATGTTGGCGTCGTCGGCGAAGGTGGTCAGCACCAGTACCCGGGTCGCCGGGTGCTGGTCGAGGATCCGCCGGGTGGCCTCGATGCCGTCCATCCGGGGCATCCGCAGGTCCATCAGCACCACGTCCGGGCGGAGCCGCTCGGCCAGCCGGACCGCCTCCCGCCCGTCGCCGGCCTCGCCGACGATGTCGAACCCGCCGGCGGTACGAAGCAGCAGGGTCACGCCGGCCCGGACCAGGGCTTGGTCGTCGACGACCAGGACGCGTACGGTCACCGGGACCGCCCGGTCGGCTCCGCGTCGACCGCTCGGGGCGCCGGCTTCGCGCAGATCGCCGCCGTCTTCTCCCGGATCGGCAGGTGCGCGGCGAGCCGCCAGCCACCGCCGCCGGTGGGGCCGGCGAGCAGCGTGCCGCCGAGCAGCCGGACCCGTTCCCGCATCCCGGCCAGCCCGTGCCCGGAGGGCGGCAGCAGGGACGGCCGGGGCTGCTCCGGGCCGGTGTCGAGCACCTCGACCAGCAGGCCGGTACCGTCCGGCCGGATGTCCACCGAGGCGGTCGCGCCCGGTCCGGCGTGCTTGAGGGTGTTGGTCAGCCCCTCCTGCACCACCCGGGCGGCGGTGGTACGCACCACCAGCGGCGCCTCGCCGACGTCGCTGGCCAGGTTCATCCGGACCGCCACCCCGGCCGCCCGGACCCGCTGCTCGGCATCCATGATCAACTGCTCGGGTTCGATCGGCGGCCCACCCGCCACGATCGCGTCCGGGTCGCGCAGCACTTCCAGCAGCGCCCGCAGTTCGTCGAGCACCTGGCCGGCGGTGACCCGCAACTCCCCCAGTGCCTGCACCGCGTCGTCCACCCGGCCGGTACGCCGGGCCGCGTACTGCGCCGCGCCGGCCTGCAACGCGATCGCGCCCACGTGGTGCGCGACGATGTCGTGCAGGTCCCGGGCGATGGCCGCCCGCTCGGCCAGCCGGGCCGCCCGGGTCTGCACCTCCTGCTGCGCCTCGACCTCCCGGGCGCGCTCCTCGGCCGACTGGGCCACCCGGCGTACCCGACCGAGGTAGCGGGCCAGCGCGACCGGGGCGACGGAGATCCCGAAGAAGCCGGCGAGTTGGATGAACCCCTGCTGCCCGGGAAGCAGCCCCTCGCTGTCGGGGCCGATCAGGTGCACCAGCGACGCCGCGTACGACAGCCCCAGCGCCACGGCGGTGGCCGGCCAGTTCGCGGCGTACGCAATGATCCCGAGCGCGGTCAGGGCGGCGAAGTGGGCGACGTCGGCGCCCAGCGGGGCGGTCCAGTTGGCGACGCTGAGCAGCAGGCACTCGGCCAGCAGCACCGGCCAGGGCCACCGGCGGACCGCCACCAGGATCAGCCCGGCGGCCACCGTCAGCAGCAGGGGCAGCGGCTTGCTCTGCACCACGGGCCAGCCCAGCTTGGCCAGCCCGAAGGCGCCTCCGACCAGGCCCATCAGCACATCTGGCCACCATCTCCGCCGCACCCGCACGCCGCAACGATACGGAGCCGCAACTCCGGCTGCGACTCCTGCCACTGGTCTCGGCGCCTCCTCCGAGTGGCCGGGTACACCGGCCGGCCGGATGACATCCGAGATTGATCAGTTCGCCTAGCTTCGGTCCGTGCCCACCGAGATGATCTCGTTTCTGGCCCAGTTGGCCCGCGACCCCCGGGCGATCGGTGCCATCGCGCCCAGCGGAACGCCGCTCGCCGAGCGGATCACCGCGACGATCCCCCGGAGCGGGCAGCCACTGGTGGTCGAACTCGGCCCCGGCACCGGGGCGTTTACCCGGGTGATCCAGCGCCGGCTGGCCGGTCAGGGCCGACACCTCGCGGTGGAGGTCAACTCGACCTTCGCGGACCGGCTGGCCCGGGAGCATCCGGCGGTCGACGTGCTCCAGGCCGACGCCGGAGCGCTGGCCGGGCTGCTCTCCGAGCGGAACCTGCCGCCGGCCCAGGTGATCGTCAGCGGCCTGCCCTGGGCCGTGTTCAGCGCGCAGAAGCAGCGGGACATCCTCACCGCGGTCGTCGCGGCGCTCGCCGACGACGGGGTCTTCACCACCTTCGCCTACCAGCACGCCCGCTGGTCGCCGCCGGCCCGGCGGCTGCACCGGAACCTCCGGGAACTGTTCGAGGAGGTCGTGGTCGGCGGGACGGTCTGGGCCAACCTGCCGCCCGCGGTGGTCTACCACTGCCGGCGGCCGATCCGGCAACCGGCCGGCGAGGAGCGCGGCGGACCCGGCCGGCACCCCGGACCGGTCCGCCCGGGGACCCGCTCCGCCTCGCGCGGCCCGGAGCCGAGCCGCCCCTGATCCCCCATCCGCTTCCCGCCCCGGCCGCACGCTCGATCATGCGAGCCGGGGCGCAGTCGTGTCGGGCGGGGGTTACCGGCCGCCGGAAGGGTTGGTCACCGCGAACCGGTGCAGCATCGTGTCGGACCGACCGGTGACCGGCCGCCGGCCGACGGGTGGCCTCGCCGCGAACCCGGGTTCAGTCGCGGAGGACCAAATGAGAAACCGCCCCCGGAGGGGCGGACTCAAGCCAGGAGAGAAAACCGGTGACCGTGGACTTCGCCATCGCGATCTCCACGGGTGCCTGGTGACTGACACATCGCAGGATCACCCAGTCGGCGGGCATGATGAGCCGTTCCTGGCCCTCGGGCAGCCGGCGGCGCTCCACCGCGAGGCCACGCCGGGAGAGTACCCGCTTCGGCCGGAGCGCGAAGCTGAACATCCGGTACCAGCGGAGCTCGGTCTCGGCGAACCGCGCGAAGCCCGGCGACCAGCCGCGGCCGTCGAGGATCGTCGTGACCCGCACGCTGAGCCGGATGATGCCGCCGGAACGGGTCATCAGGGCTCGCCGGACGAAGAGTGCCGCAACCGCGAGGAGCAGCACCAGGACGCCGATTCCGATCCAACGCAAGACCAGCATCGACGTGTCGGGTCAGCGGCTCGAGGACTCGGTCACCGGGCTGGCGCTCTCGGCCAGCACCGTTACCCCGGAGCTGGTCACCGAGAGGAAGCCGCCGTTCACGTCGTAGGTCAACTGCTCGCCGCCGGCCAGCTTGATGCGTACCTGGCCGGGCTCGGCGAGCTGCCCGAGCAGCGGCGCGTGTCCCGGCAGCACTCCGAGCTCACCCTCGGTCGTCCGTGCGACGACCATCTCGGCCTCGCCCGTCCAGATCTTTTCCTCGACGGCGACGAGTTCGACCTGAAGCTGTGCCACGCTGTCTCCTTGCTGCGGCGGCGGGATTGTGGAAAGTCTAGTCCGGCTCCCGCCGCCGCTCCCAGCCGGGTGGCTCCGACCGGTACCGCTCACTTGACCTTGTTCAACAACTCCGGATTGTTGATCACAAAGCTGTCGACCGTGCCGGCCTTGAGCGCGGCGAAGAACTCCTGCGCGATCGGCTGGAACTTCTCGCCCTGGTAGTCGCCGCCGACGCTGACACCGCCGCCGGGCAGCTTGATCATCTGGATCGAGTCCGAGCGCAGGTTGCGCAGCGCGAAACCGAAGTCGAGCAGCTTGTGGCCACGGCCGCTGAAGATCAGCGACTTACCCGCCGCCCGGATCACCCGGTCCAGCTTGACCGGGTTGGTCACCACGTCCTTGCTCAGCGCCTGGTCGGCCATTGCCCGCACGAACTGCTGCTGGTGCCGCTGCCGGCCGTAGTCCCCGTCGGTCACCCCGTTCTGCGGGTACCGCTGGCGGACGTAGTCCAGTGCCTGCCAGCCCTCCAGGTGCCGGGTGCCCTTCTTGTACTGCGCCTGCGGGCCGACGTAGCCCTCTCCAACGGGTTTGTGCGCCCGGTGCGTACCGTCCGGGCGGCGGTGCTCCGACTTGACGTTCTGGTCGATGTACATCGTGACGCCGCCCATCGCGTCGACGATCTTCAGGAAGCCGCCGAAGTTGATGATCGCGCCCGCGTCGAACCGCTTGATCCCGGTCACCTTGGAGACCGTCAGGGAGAGCAACTCGAAGCCCTGGGCCGCGCTCGGCAGCTTCTCGCCGGGCACCCTGCTGCCGTACGACATCGCGGCGTTCAGCTTCGTCCGGTCACCCGAGAAGTCGGCCTTGGCGAACCGGGGGATGTCGACCAGCAGGTCCCGGGGCAGCGAGAAGAGGTACGCGGAGTCCAGCGTCTCGTTCACGTGCAGCACCATGATCGAGTCGGCCAGCGGCGGGGTCTCCGGCTTCCGCGGGTCGATGCCGACCAGCAGGATGTTCAGCGGGCCCTTGATGTCCGACTTCCTCTCCGCCGGCGGCGCCCCGGCGGCGGAGTCGCCGAAGAGGTCCTCCTCGGTCACCGCCCCCTCGACCCGGGAGAACACCGCCTCCAGGCCGACCAGCACGCCGCCGCTGAGCAGCACCAGCACGGCGCCGAAGATCGTGCAGAGCCGGGCCCACATCGGTACGACCGACTTCTTGCGCCGCCCCTGGATAATCGGCCGTCCGCCGCCCGACAGGTCGCCCACCGAGCCGTCGCCGATCAGCCCGACGCTGCCGTCCCGACCGCGCTCCGGCCGGCCCGTCCGTCTGGTGGACCGGCCAGCGCCCTTGCCGCCCTCGCTCACTGCATCTCCATCCGTAGCGCCCTGGAATTCTCGCGCCCGTCAATAAGGACGGGTCGACGGGGCGGAAATGTTGCAGAGACTAGCCATGGATCCTGGTGCGTGTGGCACCGGTACCCGAGGGACCCGGCCGGACCGGCCCGGACGCCCCGGGTGGCTCCGGCCCCGAGCGGGTTACTTGGCCTTGTTCAGTAGTTCGGGGTTGTTGATGACGAAGCTGTCGACGGTGCCGGCCTTGATCGCGGCGAAGAACTCGTCCGCGATCGGCTGGAACCTCTCGCCCTGATAGTCGCCGCCCTGGGTCACCCCACCACCCGGCAACTTGATCATCTGGATCGAGTCCGACCGGAGCCCGCGCAGCGCGAAGGCGAAGTCGACCAGGTCGTGACCGCGACCGTTGAAGATCAGCGACTCGCCGGCCGCCCGGAGCACCGAATCCAGCTTGATCGGGTTGGTCACCACGTCCTTGCTCAGCGCCTGGTCGGCCATTGCCCGGACGAACTGCTGCTGGTGCCGCTGCCGGTCGTAGTCACCGTTCGGCAGGCCGTACCGCTGCCGGACGTAGTCCAGCGCCTGCCAGCCCGACAGGTGGGCATTGCCCTTCGTGTACTGCGCCTGCGGCCCGGTGTACCCGCCACCACCCGGCTTCAGCGTGCGCATCTTGCCGTTCGGCTGCCGGTGCTCCGACTTGACGTTCGTGTCGATGTACATGTCGACGCCGCCCATCGCGTCGACGATCTTCTGGAAGCCGTTGAAGTTGATGATCGCCCCGGCGTCGAACCGCTCGATGCCGGTCACCTGGGAGACGGTCCTGGAGAGCAGCTCGAAGCCCTGGGCCGCGCTCGGCAGCTTCCCGCCGGGCACCTTGCTGCCGTGCGCCATCGCGGCGTTCAGCTTCTCCGTACCACCGTTGTAGTCGGCCTTGGCGAAGGCCGGGATCTCGACCAGCAGGTCCCGGGGCAGCGAGAAGAGGTACGCCGAATCCAGCGTCTCGTTCACGTGCAGCACCATGATCGAGTCGGCCAGTGGTGCCCACTCCGGCGTCCGCGGGTCGATCCCGACCAGCAGGACGTTCAGCGGGCCCTTGATGTCCGACTTCTTCTCCGGCACCGCGCCGGCCGCCTCGTCGCCGAAGAGGTCGGCCTCCTGCACCGCTCCCTCGTAGCGGGCGAGCACCGCCTCGAAGCCGACCAGCCCGGCGCCGCTGACGAGCACCAGCAGGGCACCGAGCATGGTGCAGACCCGGGCCCAGCGCGGCGCCCGGGACCTGCCCCGGTGCCGCCGACCCGAGCCCGTCCGCTCGGGACCCATCCGCTCCGGGCCAGGCTCGTCGGCGGCCGGGGAGCCCGGCGTGGCGCCCCGCCGCTGCCGGGCCAGCCGGTGGATCCTGCCGCCCGCTCGACCGTCGCCGCTGCCGCCTTCACCCACCAGACACTCCGTTCGTAGCACCCCGCGACCAGGACGGGCCCACTGGACAGAGACGTTGCCGGTCAGCCGGGGTTGCGGGCCGCCCACGACGGTACCCGGCAAAGTCGGGTTACCAAAGCAGCGGAACAGGATGAAGATCGAACAAATCGACCAGATCGTGCAGGTGAACAGCGGGTGAAGACGCCGAAGCCGCACCGGCGACTGCCGGTGCGGCTGGCGTACGCGTACTCGCCGGTGAACTAGTCCTTCATCAGCTCACGGGCGTTGCGCTCCAGGTCGTCGAGCCCACCGCACATGAAGAAGGCCTGCTCGGGGAAGTGGTCGTACTCGCCCTCGCTGATCTTCTTGAACGCCTCGACGGTGTCCTTGACCGGCACGTACGAGCCCTTGATGCCGGTGAAGACCTCGGCCGCGTACGTGTTCTGGGAGAGGAACCGCTCGATCCGGCGGGCCCGGCCGACGGTGAGCTTGTCCTCCTCGGAGAGCTCCTCGATGCCGAGGATGGCGATGATGTCCTGCAGGTCCTTGTAGCGCTGCAGGATCCGCTTCACCTCGGAGGCGACCGCGAAGTGCTCGGCACCGACGAACTCCGGCGCGAGGATCCGGGACGAGGACGCCAGCGGGTCCACCGCCGGGTAGATGCCCTTGTCGGAGATCGACCGCTCCAGGTTGGTGGTGGCGTCCAGGTGGGCGAAGGTGGTGGCCGGCGCCGGGTCGGTGTAGTCGTCCGCCGGCACGTAGATCGCCTGCATCGAGGTGATCGCCTGGCCCCGGACCGAGGTGATCCGCTCCTGGAGCTCGCCCATCTCGTCGGCCAGGGTCGGCTGGTAGCCCACCGCGCTCGGCATCCGGCCGAGCAGGGTGGAGACCTCCGAACCGGCCTGGGTGAACCGGAAGATGTTGTCGATGAAGAGCAGCACTTCCTGCTTGTTCACGTCCCGGAAGTACTCCGCCATGGTCAGCGCGGAGAGCGCCACCCGGAGCCGGGTGCCCGGCGGCTCGTCCATCTGGCCGTAGACCAGCGCGGTCTTGTCGATGACGCCGGACTCGGTCATCTCGTGGATGAGGTCGTTGCCCTCACGGGTCCGCTCACCCACCCCGGCGAAGACCGAGGTACCACCGAAGTTGTTGGCGACCCGGGTGATCATCTCCTGGATCAGCACCGTCTTGCCCACACCGGCACCGCCGAACAGACCGATCTTGCCACCCTTGACGTACGGGGCGAGCAGGTCGATGACCTTGATGCCGGTCTCCAGCATCTCGGTCTTCGGCTCCAGGTCGGCGAAGGCCGGCGCCTTGCGGTGGATCTGCCACCGGTCGGCCGCCTCGAAGGTCTCGCCCTCCTTGAGGTTGAGCACCTCGCCGATGGTGTTGAAGACCCGGCCCTTGACCGCGTCACCGACCGGCACGGTGATCGGCGAACCGGTGTCCCGGACCTCGGTGCCCCGGACCAGACCGTCGGTCGGCTGCATCGAGATCGTCCGGACCATGTTGTCGCCCAGGTGCTGGGCGACCTCCAGGGTCAGCGTCTTCTGGCCACCGGAGAGGGTCACCTCCACCTTGAGAGCGTTGAAGATCTCCGGCATGGCGTCGCGCGGGAACTCGGCGTCGACGACCGGGCCGATGACCCGGACCACGCGGCCCGTCGCGGTCTTGGTCTCTGAAGGAGCAGTCATCACACTTCACTTCCCGACGCGGCCAGCGCGTTCGCGCCGCCGACGATCTCACTGATCTCCTGGGTGATCCCGGCCTGACGGGCCGAGTTCATCTCACGCGTGTAGGTCTCGATCATCTCTTCGGCGTTGTCCGTCGCGCTCTTCATCGCCCGACGACGCGAGGCCGACTCGCTGGCCGCCGACTCGAGCAACGCCGCGTAGATCCGCGTGTTGATGTATTTCGGCAGCAGCGCGTCCAGCAGCGCGTCCGCCTCCGGCTCGAACTCGTACGCCGGCAGCAGCCCCTCGGAGCGCGGCCGGTCCTCGACCTCCATCGGCCCGATGATCCGGGCCACCGGGGTCTGCGACATCAGCGACTTGAACTGCGTGTAGACGATGTGCAGCTCGTCGACGCCGAGCACGCCGTCGATCCCCGGGTCACCGCCCTCCACGTCGTCCGCGCCGGAGACGAACGCCTTGATCAGCGTCTCGCCCACCTGCTTGGCGTCGGCGAAGGTCGGCTGCTCGGAGAAGCCCGTCCAGCTCGCCTCCACCTTCCGCTGCCGGAACCGGTAGAAGCCGACACCCTTGCGGCCGATGACGTAGAGCACCGGCTCCTTGCCGTCGGCCTTCAACCGGGCGATCAGCGACTCCGCCGCCTTGATCGCATTGGAGGTGTAACCGCCGGCCAGGCCGCGGTCGCTGGTGACCACGACCACCCCGGCCCGGCGGACCTTCGGCCGGGCGGTGAGCAGCGGGTGGTCGATGGCCGCGTTGGACGCCAGCGCGGTGAGCACGCCGGTGATGGCCTGGGCGTACGGCAGCGACGCCGCGACCCGGGACTGGGCCTTGGCGAGTCGGCTCGTCGCGACGAGCTCCATCGCCTTGGTGATCTTCTTCATCGACTTCGCCGAGCGGATCCGTTGACGAAGAACGCGTACCTGGGCAGCCACCGGTCAGCCCTACTGCTTCTCGGCCGGGGCCGACTCGTCGCCGCGGTACCGGGTGACCGTCTCGCGGTCCTGCTCGCCCTCCATCGGCTCGGCCGGCGCCTCGTTGACCCGCACCTCGTCCTCCTTGCCGAGGAACATCTGCTTAAACCGGGTGACGGCCTCGTTCAGCGCGTTGATGATGTCGTCGTCCCAGTTGTTGTCCGCGATCGACTGCATCGTCGGCTTGTACTGGTGGCGGAGGAACTCCAGGAACTCGGACTCGAAGCGCCGGACCTCGCCGATCGGCACGTCGTCCAGCTTGCCCTCGGTGCCGATCCAGACCGAGACCACCTGCTCCTGCACCGGGAACGGCGAGTAGTTGGTCTGCTTCAGCAGCTCCACCAGCCGGGCACCCCGGCTGAGCTGGTCCTGGGACGCCTTGTCCAGGTCTGAGGCGAGCGCGGCGAACGCCTCCAACTCGCGGTACTGCGCCAGGTCCAGCCGGAGCCGGCCGGCCACCTTCTTCATCGGCTTCACCTGGGCGGCACCGCCGACCCGGGAGACCGAGGTACCGACGTTGATCGCCGGCCGGACACCCTGGTTGAACAGGTCGGTTTCCAGGAAGATCTGGCCGTCGGTGATCGAGATGACGTTGGTCGGGATGAACGCGGAGATGTCGTTGCCCTTGGTCTCGATGATCGGCAGACCGGTCATCGAGCCGCCGCCCATCTCGTCCGAGAGCTTCGCGCAGCGCTCCAGCAGCCGGGAGTGCAGGTAGAAGACGTCACCCGGGTACGCCTCGCGGCCCGGCGGGCGGCGCAGCAGCAGCGACACCGCCCGGTACGCCTCGGCCTGCTTGGTCAGGTCGTCGAAGACGATCAGGACGTGCTTGCCGGCGTACATCCAGTGCTGGCCGATGGCCGAGCCGGCGTACGGGGCGATGTACTTGTAGCCGGCCGGGTCGGAGGCGGGCGAGGCGACGATGGTGGTGTATTCCATCGCGCCCTGCTCCTCCAGCAGGCCCTTGACCGAGGCGATGGTCGAGCCCTTCTGGCCGATCGCCACGTAGATGCAGCGGACCTGCTTGGCCGGGTCGCCGGAGCGCCAGTTGTCCCGCTGGTTGAGGATCGTGTCCAGCGCGACGGTGGTCTTGCCGGTCCGCCGGTCACCGATGATCAGCTGCCGCTGGCCCCGGCCGATCGCGGTCATCGCGTCGATCGCCTTGATGCCGGTCTGCAACGCCTCGTTGACGCTCTGCCGGGCCATCACGTTCGGCGCCTGCAGCTCCAGCTCGCGGTAGCCCTCGTTGGCGATGTCGCCGAGGCCGTCGATCGGCTGGCCGAGCGGGTTGACCACCCGGCCGAGGAACGCGTCGCCGACCGGCACCGAGAGGACCCGGCCGGTCCGCTTGACCCGCTGCCCCTCCTCGATCCCGCCGTAGTCACCGAGCACCACGACGCCGATCTCGCGGACGTCGAGGTTGAGCGCCAGGCCGAGGGTGCCGTCCTCGAACTCCAGCAACTCGTTGGTCATGGTCGAGGGCAGGCCCTCGACGTGGGCGATGCCGTCACCGGCGTCGGCGACGGTGCCGACCTCCTCACGGGAGACGTCGGGCGAATAGGAGGAGACGTAGCGCTCCAGCGCGCCGCGGATCTCCTCCGACGAGATGGTCAGCTCGGCCATCCTCTTCTTCCTCTATTCAGGGCCCGGTTAACCGGAACGGCGTGGATGTCTTCTCGGCGCTGCGCGGAGGCGTCAGTGGTGGTCAGCCCCGCACGAGCGCGTTTCTGGTGTCGGTGAGGCGGCGCAGGATCGTGCCGTCGTAGAGATCGGAGCCGATCTGGACGCGCAGCCCGCCCAGCACGGCCGGATCCACCGTCTGCTTGACGCTGACCTCCCGACCGTATAGCTCGGTGAGCTTGCGCCCCAACCGGTGCTCCTCCTCCTCGGCCAGCGGGGCCGCGACGGTGACGTACGCCACCTGACGGTCCCGCCGGTCGGCGGCCAGCTCGACCAGCCGGGTCAGCGCCCCGGAGAAGGAGCGCCCGCCGAACCCGGCGAGCGCGACCTCGACCAGCTTGACCGTCACCGGTTTGGCCTTGCCGGACAGCAGCGCGCCGGTCAGCTCGGCCCGCTGCGCCACCGGCGCGATCGGGTCGGAGAGCGTGTTGCTCAGCTCCGCGTCGGCGGCGACCACCTGACCGAAGCGGAACAGCTCGTCCTCCACCTCACCCAGGTCACCGGCCCGGTCGGCGCTGGCGAGCAGCGCCTCCACCCCGAGCCGCTCGGTGGCGCTGAGCAGCTCGGACGGCGCCGACCAGCGGCCGGAGACCAGCACCCCGAGCAGCTCCCTGGCGTCCGCACCGACCTTGTCGCCGACCAGCGACTCCAGCAGCGCGGCCCGGTCCTCGCCGGCCCGTGCCGGGTCGGAGAGCGCCCGGCGCAACCGCGGCTCGCGCCGCAGCAGGCCGGCGACCGACCCGAGTTCGTCACCGGTGGCGACGATCCGGTCCGCATCCGTCTGGCCGGCGTACGCGTCGAGACGCTGCCGTGCGGCGGCGTACGACTCCCGGCTGGCGGCCTGCATCAGCTCGCCCGTACGGCGGAGCCGTTGGCCGAGCCGTTGCCGGCGCCGACGCCTTCCAGGTCGGCCAGGAACCGCTCGACGGTGCCCTTGCGCCGCGCCTCGTCGGCCAGCGACTCACCGACGATCCGGCTGGCCAGGTCGACCGCGATCGTGCCCACCTCGGTACGCAGCTCGCGCACGATGGTGGCCCGCTCGGCGGCAAGCTGCTCCTTGCCGGCCGCGATGATCCGGTCGGACTCCTCCCGAGCCTTGGCCAGGACATCCTGCCGGATGCCCTCGGCGTCGGCCCGGGCGTCGTCGCGGATCTTCGCCGCGTCGGTCCGCGCCTCGGCGAGCTGTGCGCGGTACTGCTCAAGGAGCTGGTTGGCCTCGGCCTGGGCGGCCTCGGCGCGCTTGATCCCGCCCTCGATCGCGTCCACCCGAGCCTGGAAGGTCTGCTCCATCCGCGGGAAGACGAACTTCATCAGCATGAAGCAGAGGATGGCGAAGGCGATCGAGCCAATGACGATCTCCTGCCAGAGCGGGATGATCGGGTTGTGCTCGGTGCCGCCCTCCGCGGCCAAGTAGACGAACATCGGAACCTCCCGTTTCGAGGGAACGGCTATACGGAGAAGGCGTAGCCGAAGGCGATGCCCAGCAGCGCCAGCAGCTCGATGACGGCGAAGCCGATCCAGACGTACGGCAGCGTCAGCCGGGACGACTCGGGCTGCCGGGCGGTCGACTGGATGTAGGCGCTGAAGACCAGGCCGACACCGATACCCGGGCCGATGGCCGCGAGGCCGTAGCCGATGGCGCTGAGGTTGCCGGTGATTTCAACGGCGGCGAGGGTCGACGACAACATTGGTTGGTTCCTCCTGGAATCACGCGTGACGGCTCACGCGGGACGACAACGGGTGTGCGGTTGTGTTCGGGTCGGTGTTCGTCGGGTGCGTCAGTGTTCGTCGGCGAGCGCGCCCTGCACGTAGCTGGCGGTCAGCACGGTGAAGATGTAGGCCTGCAAGACGATGACCAGCGCCTCCAGGAAGGTGATCGCGATCGACACCGCCCAGGAGAGCACCGAGATCGGCTTCAGGAAGAACGACTCCGAATTCAGCAGGACAAAGCCGCCGAGGGTGAAGACCAGCAGGATGATGTGCCCGGCGAACAGATTGGCGAACAACCGCAGTGCCAGCGACACGGGCCGGGCGATGAACGTCGAGAAGAGTTCGATCGGGATCAGCAGCGGCTGCATGAACCACGGCGCCGGCGGCATAAGTGAATGCTTGACGAACTTTGCGAAACCGTGGTGCCGGATGCCCACCCAGATGAACATCACGTAGCTGATGATCGCCAGGATCGTCGGGAACGCGATGTGCGCCATCGGCGAGATCTGCACGAACGGAATGATCTGCCACAGGTTGTTGATGAAGATGAAGCAGAACAGCGTCGCGAGGTACGGCGCGAAGGCGACGCCCCGGTGCCCGATCATGTCGACCGCGATGTTGTTCCGGACGAAGCCGTAGATCGACTCGGCGATCCACTGGCTCTTCGTCGGCACCAGCTTCGGGTTCCGGTAGGTGACCAGGAAGAAGATGATGAGCAGGGCGGCGCCCAGCCAGATCAGCGCCGTGAACTTCGTGATCCAGTACGAGTTGTGCGCGCCCCACGGCACGATGCTCGGCAGAAAGAAGTCTTCCACGCTGGGTGGAAACGGAACCTTGCCGTCCTCCGCGAGGACGATCGACTTTCCGATCACCGCGTCCCTTCCCTAGCTAGGGGTGCCGAGTCGGCGGATGACCAGGTAGACGCCCCCGGCCCCGCCGAGCAGGAACCCGATCCCGGTGGCCAGACCACCGGTGTCGAGCCACTGGTCGACCAACCAACCGATGCAGCCCCACACCGCCAGACCTCCGATGAGGTATGCCAGCGCGGTCCAACCCTCACCGGCCTCGGGAGTGCCCGAGCCGCTGGGGGGTTGGGGGGTTTGGTCACCGGTCATGACGGCCGAACGATATCAGCCGGGGATACGAGGCTGTGCCTCACCCCCCGCACAACCTCGTTGTGTGGGCCTCTGGGCGGGCGCGTCGTCTGTGGGCACGCTACTCCGGTTCCGCCACCGGGAAAATGACCGATCACTGACAGTTTCCTGTGCCGTCCCGTCAACGGGACTCGGAGCAGGTCCAACCCGAGACGGGTGACCCGGATCACGCCTCGGGCGGCCGGTGCGTCCGTACGGCGTGCACGGTGGCCACCCACCAGATGTTCGCCCCGGTCCAGGCCACCACCCCGGCGAGGACTCCCCAGCCGAACGGCTCCAGCCCGGCCCAGCCCCGGCCGGCGACCCCGGCCATCACCACCCCGATCACGCTGAACTTGGCGACGTACATCGCCACACCGAACGGCAGCACCAGGGTGGGATGGACGGAGTCGGCCCAGGCGATCACCAACGTGGAGGCCAGATAACTCAGCGTGACCAGGCCGACCCCGGCCGCCGCACCGGCCGCGCCGACCCCGCCGCGCAGCAGGGCACCGAGCACGGTGGCCAGGACCAGCAGGCCCGCCGACGCCCCGAGCACCACCGGCAGATGCGCCAGCCGCCAGTGCCGGTCCGGCGCACCGGTCCCGCCGGCCGGCGGTGACCCGCCGGCTCCGCCCGCGGTGGCCACCTCCGGCTCCGCCGGCCGCTCCGCCACCTCGACCGGCTCCGCGCGCTCAGCCACGGGGGTACGCCGGGAACGCGGCCACCAGGTCGGCGACGTCCGCGCCGATCGCGGCGAGGGCGTCGGCACCACCGGGCGCGGCCGGGTCGGTCCGGACGGCCCGGGAGATCAGTTCGCCGATCCGGCGCATCTCCGGCTCGCCCATGCCCTGGGTGGTGACGCTCGGGGTGCCGACCCGGATGCCGGAGGCGATCATCGGCTTCTGCGGGTCGTATGGGATGGCGTTCTTGTTCAGGGTGATCGCGGCGGCGTCGCACCGCGCCTCGGCGTCCCGACCGGTGATCCCGGCCTCGCGCAGGTCGATCAGCGCGAGATGGGTGTCGGTGCCACCGGAGACCGGGCGCATCCCCTCTGCCGCGAGGGCGGCGGCCAGTGCCTGCGCGTTCGAAACCACCTGGGCAGCGTACGCCTGGAAGGCCGGAGACGCCGCTTCGCGCAGCGCGACCGCCTTGGCCGCCACCGAATGCATCAACGGCCCGCCCTGGGTGAACGGGAAGACCGCCTTGTCGATCCGCTCGGCGAGTGACTCCCGGCACAGGATCATGCCGCCCCGGGGGCCGCGCAGCACCTTGTGCGTGGTGGCGCAGACCACGTCGGCGTACGGCACCGGGGACGGGATCGCCCGGCCGGCGACCAGCCCGATGAAGTGCGCCGCGTCCACCATGAGATAGGCGTCGACCTCGTCGGCGATCTCCCGGAACCGGGCGAAGTCGATCAGCCGGGGGTACGCGGTGGCGCCGCAAATAATCATCTTGGGCCGGTGCGCCAGGGCCAGCTCGCGTACCTCGTCGTAGTCGATCAGTTCGGTGTCCCGGCGCACCTGGTAGCCGACCGGGGCGAACCACTTGCCGGAGAAGTTGACCCGGCTGCCGTGGGTCAGGTGGCCGCCGTGCGGCAGGTCCATCGCCAGCACCGTGTCGCCGGGCTGCACCAACGCGGCGTACGCGGCCAGGTTGGCGCTCGCTCCGGAGTGCGGCTGGAGGTTGGCGTGCTCGGCTCCGAACAGCGCCTTGGCCCGATCGATGCCGATCTGCTCGGCCCGGTCCACCTCGGCGCAGCCGCCGTAGTAGCGCCGGCCCGGATAACCCTCGGCGTACTTGTTGGTCAGGGTGGAGCCGAGCGCCGCCAGTACCGCCGGGGAGGTCAGGTTCTCACTGGCGATCAACTGCAACCCGCCGCGCAGCCGGTCGAGCTCGTCCAGCAGCACCTCGGCGATCTCCGGGTCGGTCCCGGCCAACTCGTCGAAGTCCGGCCCCCAGAACGTCGGCTCCCCGGCACCGAGCCGACCCGCCCGCTCGATTAGCTCGCTCACCCCGGCACCTTCTCGTCCCGCTCGGCATTGGGCCGGGTCCGAGTCTATGGGGGTACCCGGGACGCCGCCCGCCGACCTGCCGGAGCGCACCGGCGGGTCGGGCCGGGTCAGCGCGGGACGTGGCCGGGGACGGCCTCGCCGGCTAGGGCACCACCACCGGGCCGGACGGGGTCGGCACCGGGCGTACCGGTCCCGGCACCGTGGCGGTCGGCCGGGGTGGGGCCGGCGGCGGTGGCGTCGGCCGGGGGACGACCGCGGTGGGAGCCGGGACCGGCGGCGTCGGAGCGGGCGCCGGGGCGAACGGATCGGGGCCCGGCCCGGCCGGAGTGGGGCCGAGGTCGCCCGGGCCGTCGCCGAAGGCGATCTCCCGACCCGGCGGGGTGAAGTCCTGCCGCGGCTTGCCCTTCAGCGCGGTGGCCAGGGTGGTGGCGACCGCCTCGATGACCTTCCGCTGCACCGGCTGGCCGACCGCGTCGCTCGGGTCGTCCGGGTTGGCGGCGATGGCCGCCGCCGCGAGCTGCGGGGTGAAGCCGACGAAGGTCTCCGTGGCGTACCCCTCCGCACTGCCGGTCTTGCCGGCCACCGGCTGGTCCCCGAGGATCCTCGTCACCTCGGGGGCGCTGCCGCCGTCGCACTGGGCGTACGCCGACTGGGCGCCGACCGGGCACCGGGCCGCGTCGGTCGCCGCCCGGGCCACCTCCGCCCTGAGCATCTTTCCGCAGCTCGGCGCGGCGGCAGGCAGCGACCGGCCGGTGGAGTCGACGATCGAGAGCACCGGCAGCGGCTTGCAGTACCTCCCCTCGGCCGCCAGCGTCGCGTACGCGTTCGCCAGGTCCAGCGGGGTGGTGGCGGCCACGCCGAGGGTGAACGCCCCCCAGCCCTCCGCCCCGTAGGTGGCCAGCCGGGCGTCGTCGTCGGCCCGGAACACGATGCCCAGCCGCTCGGCCATCCGCACCGCCCGGTCCGCGCCGATCCGCTGTTGCAGCGCCACGAAGTAGGTGTTGACCGAGCGCCCGAAGCCGGTCCACATGGTGCGGTAGCCGTCCATCCACCTCGGGTTGGCGTTGGCCGGGCACCAGTAGCCGCCGCAGGCGTTCGGCCCGTCGATCGGATAGCTGGTCAGCAGCCGGGACGGGGCCAGGTAGCCCGAGCTGAGCGGCATCCCCTCCTCCAGCGCGGCGAGCAGGGTGAAAATCTTGAACGTCGAGCCGGCCTGGTAGCCGTCGATGCCGCCGCCACCGGCGATCAACTGGTTGACGGTGTTCGGATAGTTGCGCTGCCCCGGCGGGTTGGGATCGAGCCGGTAGTGCCGGTTCACCGCCATCGCCAGTACCCGGCCGGTGCCGGGCTGCACCACCGCCATCGGCGCGGCCCGGCGGTCGGAGTAGTCGTACACGGTCAGGGTCTGCCGCAGCGCGGTGGCCTGGATCTCCGGGTCGAGCGAGGTGGTGATCCGGTAGCCGCCCCGGCGCAGGGTCTGCTGCCGCTCGTCGACGGTGAGCCCGAACGCGGGGTTCGCGTTCCACCACTGCTGGAAGTAGTCGCAGAAGAAGCCCCAGTCGGAGCGCCCGTCCGGGATGCCGGCGCAGTCGTTCGGCTCGGCACCCGGCCGCAGCCTGATCGGCTCCGACTGGGCCTGGGTGGCGGTCTCGGCGGGGATCACTCCGGTCTCGGCCATCTGGCTCAGCACATAGCCGCGGCGGGTCAGGGCGGCGTCGGCGTTCCCGCCGATCGGGCTGTCCGTCTCCGGCGAGCGGAGCAACCCGGCCAGCAGGGCGGCCTCGGCCAGCGTCAGCTGCCGGGCCGACTTGGAGAAGTACCGCTGGCTGGCGGCGGCGACGCCGTACGCCCCGGCACCGAAGTAGGCGATGTTCAGGTAGCGGCTGAGGATCTCGTCCTTGGAGAGCCTGCGCTCCAGCGCGAGCGCGTACCGCATCTCCTGGATCTTGCGGCCGGCACTGGTCTCGGTCGCCTCGGCCCGCTGCTCGGCGGTGAGCCCGGGATCGCTCTTCAGCACGTTGCGGACGTACTGCATGGTCAGCGTCGAGGCGCCCTGCCGCACTCCCCCGCTCGCCCGGTTCGCCACCACGGCCCGGAGTACGCCCTTGAGGTCGACGCCGCCGTGCGAGTAGAAGCGGGCATCCTCGGCCGCCACCGTCGCCTGCCGCATCACCTCGGCCACCTGGGCCAGCGGCACGTTCGTCCGGTTCTCGTCGTAGAACGAGGTGATCGGGGTACGGCCGTCGTCGGCGAAGAGGTAGGAGCGCTGGGCGGTCGGCGGGGTGCGCAGGTCCTGCGGCAGGTCCTCGTAGCGGGCGCCGATCGACGTCAACCCCACGGCCAGCAGCACCGCGGCCGGCAGCGCGGCGGCGGCCAGGATCGTCCCGGCCAGGATGCCGGCCAGAGTCATGGTCCAGAGCTGGTTCAGCCGCAACCGGAGCATGCCGTACCTCCCGGGGCGGGACAGCAATCGACGCAACCCGGACAATCGGCCGGGTTCGGGAACCCTGTCAGCCTGACGGCTGATTTCGGGCGCCGCACCCGTTTCACGGCAAACTGGACCAGATTCACAAGCCGGAGTGACACCGGCCGGAGTGACACCGGCCGAGTACGTCCGGCGGAGATGCCGCCACCTCGCCGGCCGTTCCTCCGGTCAGGGCAGCAGAACGGCGGCGAGCGGCCGGACGGCGTCCTCGATCTCGTCGGCGACCCGGCTGAAACACTGGTCGCCCCGGCCCCACGGGTCGTCGAGGTCGTCGCCGGGCAGCGGGGAGGAGCCGCTCCGGGCCGCCGCCACCGCGGCCACCAGGGCGGTGCCCCGGGCGTAGACCGCGTCCGGATCGCTCGGGTCGGCCGGGGGCAGGGCCGCGGCGTCCACGGTGGGCAGCAGCCGGCCGAACTCGCCGAGCACGAAGGTGCGGTCGGCGGCGTCGGGGCGCAGCGCCACGACGTACTCCTGCTGGTCGGCGGTTGCGGTCAGCACCAGGTCGGCCGCGTCGATGTGCTCCGAGCGGAGCTTGCGGGCGCCGAAGTCGGCCACGTCCCCGCCCCGGGAGCGCACCTGCCGGGCGGCCGGCGGGTTCATCTCCTCACCCGCGTGCCAGCCGCCGGTGCCGGCGCTGTGGCTGTGCACCAGGCGGTCGGCGTCCTCCGCGTCGGCCGCCCGCCGGGCCAGCCGTTCCCGTACGGCCAGCGCGAGCAGCCGCTCCGCCATCGGCGACCGGCAGATGTTGCCCAGGCAGACGTGCAGGACCGTGAACGGCGGCACTCAGGACACCTGGCCCTGGATGTCCGGTACGACGTCGCGGAGCTTCTCCAGCGGGATCGCGCCCTGGCGCAGCACCCGGGGTACCTCGCCGGTGACGTCGACGATGGTGCTCGGCACCGGCTCCGGACACGGCCCGGCCTCCAGATAGGCCCGCACCGCGTAGCCGAGGTGCTCCCGGGCCTCCTCGGCGGTCACCGCCGCCGGCTGGCCGGTCTTGTTCGCCGACGAGACGGCCATCGGCCCGGTCTCCCGGAGCACCTCCAGGGCGACCGGGTGCAGCGGCATGCGTACCGCCACGGTGCCGCCGGTGTCGCCGATGTCCCACTGGAGGCTGGGCGAGTGCTCGACCACGATCGTCAGCGCGCCGGGCCAGAACGCGTCGGCCAGGTCCCGGGCGGTGCTCGGCAGCATGAAGACCAGCCCGTCCAGCGTGCGCCGGGAGCCGACCAGCACCGGCGGCGGATGCTGCCGGTCCCGGCCCTTCGCGTTGAGCAGCGCCTTGACCGCGTAAGGGGTGAAGGCGTCCGCGCCGATCCCGTAGACCGTGTCGGTCGGGATCACGACCAGTTCGCCGTTCTTGACCGCCTCGACGGCCGCGGCGACGCCTCGGTCACGGTCCGCCAGTGACCGGCAGTCGTAGAGCATCACGAGGAGCCAGTCTGCCACGCCGGAGCGCCCACCGTGGCACGGGGACTTCCGGCCGGTTACCGGCGGGTGTCGGCCCGGCGGGCGGTGGCGAAGCGAGGGCGCCCGACCAGGTCCGGATGGTCCGCGATGTCGATGAACCGGCCGTGCGCACGCAACAGGTCCGGGACCGCCGTGCCGTGCGTGTCGTCGTGCTCGACGCCGAACGCCCCGCCCGGGCGCAGCAGCCGGGCCGCCCGGTCCAGCACCAGCCGGATCACCGCGAGCCCGTCCGGGCCGCCGAAGACCGCCTCCGCCGGGTCGTGCCCGGCCACGTCCGGCGGTACGGGGGTGCCGTCCGGCACGTACGGCGGGTTGCAGAGCAGCACGTCCACCCGGCCGGCGTACCCGGCCAGCAGCTCCGGGTCGGCCACGTCCCCGGCCACCACCTCGATCGGCCGGTCGCCGGCACCGGCCCGCTCGGCGGCGTTGCGGCGCAGCCAGTCCAGCGCCGCCGCCGACCGCTCGACCGCCACCACCCGGGCCTCCGGCACCTCCTCGGCGACCGAGAGCGCGATGGCGCCGCTGCCGCTGCACAGGTCGACCACCAGCGGCCCGCCACCGGCCGGGTCGGCGCCGGAGCGGTCGGGCGAGCCACCGGCGCCGGTCCCGGTCGCCCCGACCCGGCGGGCCTGCTCCACACCCCAGCCGGCCAGCAGTTCCGTCTCCGGCCGGGGAACGAAGACCCCCGGGCCGACCGCCAGCTCCAGATACCGGAACGCCGCCGAGCCGAGCAGGTGCTGTAGCGGCTCGTGCCGGGTACGCCGCTCGACCAGCTCCGCCAGCCGGTCCCGCTGCTCGCCGGTGAGCGGGTCGGCCACGGCCAGCGCACCGCGCGACACGCCGAGGACGTACGCCAACAGAAGTTCCGCCTCGGTCCGGGCCGGCCCGACACCGGCCCGGGCCAGCGCGGACGTCGCGGCCGCAATCGCGACCGACGGTCGGGTCCGTTCTGTCGCTTCGCGGGGATGCCGGGGAATACGCGTCACGACATAATCATGAAACGTCGGCCGGGAATCATTGCGTTGCGGGCGCGTTTCCACCCCGGATCGACTGGATGCTCAGACCGGTCGAGCGTCCCGGAGGGCACCGTGCCTCCGGGCGACCGGTCGGCTCCTCGACTCCGCGGGGGCTGACTGGCGAAGCGATGGAGGTTGTGCGTGAGTTGGCTCGACCGGGTCGGTGACCGGGCCGAGGAGTTGAGACACGCCCGCTCGCTCATGGAGAGCAGCCGATCCGCCGAGGCCTGTCTGATCTTCGAGCGGGTGATCAGCACCACTGACGACCCGTACTCCCGGGCCGACGCGTTGCTCCAGCGGCTCTCCGCGATCCTCAACCTGGGCCGTACCGCCGAATACACCCGGGCGGTGGAGCAGGCTTTCGACGCCGCCCGGGACCTGCCCGAGCCGTACCTGCACGGGCACCTGCACGCCCTGGCCGCCCTGGCCGCGCACAACCAGGGCGCGCTGGACCGCTGCGTCACCCACCTGGTCCGGGGTGCCCGGGCGCTCGGCTCGGTGGACGAGCCCGACCAGGAGACCGCCTGGGGCTGGCACGACCTGGCGATGGCCTACTCCTACCTCGGCTTCCACGGCTACGCACTCGGCGCCATCGAGCGGGCCCGCCGGCTGGGGCTGGCCGCCGGCATTCCCGAGGAGACCTTCGCCGCGCCCGGCATCCGGCTGCGCAACGCGGTCGCGCTGGACCACCACGGGGACAGCGATGGCTGCCTGCGGGTGCTCCGGGACGTCGGCTGCGACCTGGAACGGTTCGTCCAGGCCGGCACCGCGGGCCAGTTGCGGCCGAGCAGCCGGGCGGCGTACGGGTACGCGCTCGCCCGGCAGGCCGCCCTCGGCGCCGCGACCGGCGGGTCGGCCGTACCGGAACTCGATCCCGACTGGCTGCTCGGCAACGGCGGGGACAGCGCGCGTACCCGGGACATGCGGCAGCTCGGCGCGGCGTGCCTGGCCATCGCCGCCGGTCGACCGGCCGAGGCGCTGGCCCGGCTGGAGACGGTGCACGTCTCGGCCGAGACGCTGGGCGCGGCCGAGCATGCCCGGCTCTCCAGCCTGGCGTACGCCCGGGTCGGCGACCACGCGGCGGCGCACCGGGCCGACCGGTACGCGTTCCGGCTGGCGACCCAGCGCAACGACCGGCTCCGGGACGTCTACGTCGACGGCATCGCGGCCCGGATCGAGCACGAGGAGATGCGCCGGGAGGCGGCCCGCTACGAGGGCGAGGCGCTGACCGACCCGCTCACCGGGCTGCCGAACCGCCGCCGGTTGGAGCGGTACATCGCCGGGATGGTCAGCCGGGGCGAGCGGGCGGTGATCGGCGTGGTCGACCTCGACGGCTTCAAGACGGTGAACACCTCGCACGGCCACCACTCCGGCGACCTGGTGCTGCAACGGATCGCCGGGGTGATCAACCGGGTGATGCGGCGCGGCGACTTCGTGGCCCGGTACGGCGGGGACGAGTTCGTGGTGGTGCTGCCCGGCGCCGGGATGACCGAGGCGGGTGAGGTGGGCCGGCGGATCAGCGCGGCGGTCACCGCCGAGGACTGGGAGTCGGTCGTCCCGGGCACCCCGGTCGGGGTGAGCGTCGGCTTCGCCGAGGTGCGCGGGCCGGGTACCGGGCTGCGGGACGCGCTGAGCGTCGCCTTCGAGCTGGCCGACCAGGAGATGCTCCGGGCCAGGGCCGCAGCCGTGCGGTGAACTCGCGGCCACCCGGTGAGCCGGGCGTGGCTCAGCGCCGGGACAGCTCCGTCTCGCCGGCCAGCCGGGCCGAGCGGTCCGCCTCGGCCAGCGCGTCGAGCACGCCGTCCAGCTCACCGGCGAGCGCCAGGTCGAGGTTGTACGCCGTGTAGCCGATCCGGTGGTCGGTGATCCGGTTCTGCGGGAAGTTGTACGTCCGGATCCGCTCGGACCGGTCGACGGTACGCACCTGGGAGCGGCGGGCGTCCGAGGCGGCGGCGTCGGCCTGCTCCTGCGCGTTGGCCAGCAGCCGGGCCCGGAGGATCCGCATCGCCTGCTCCCGGTTCTGCAACTGGGACTTCTCGTTCTGGCAGGAGACCACGATCCCGGTCGGCAGGTGGGTGATCCGCACCGCCGAGTCGGTGGTGTTCACCGACTGGCCGCCCGGCCCGGACGACCGGAACACGTCGATCCGCAGCTCGTTCGGGTCGATGGTGACGTCGACGTCCTCGGCCTCCGGCAGCACCAGTACGCCGGCCGCGCTGGTGTGGATCCGTCCCTGGGACTCGGTGACCGGCACCCGCTGCACCCGGTGCACGCCGCCCTCCCACTTGAGCCGGGACCAGACCCCGTTGCCGCCCTCCGGTACGCCCTTCGCCTTGACCGCCAGCGAGACGTCCTTCACCCCACCCAGGTCGGAGTCCTGCGCGTCCAGCACCTCGGTCGCCCAGCCGTGCCGTTCGGCGTACCGCAGGTACATCCGGAGCAGGTCACCGGCGAAGAGCGCGGACTCCTCCCCGCCCTCGCCGGCCTTGATCTCCAGGATCACGTCCTTGGCGTCGTGCGGGTCGCGCGGGATGAGCAGCTCGGCGAGCCGGGCCTCCAGGGCGGGCAGCGCCGCGGCCAGCGACTCCGCCTCGGCCGCGAACGACGGCTCCTCGGCGGCCAGTTCGCGGGCGGCGGCCAGGTCGGCCCGGGCCTGCTCCAGCTCACCGGCGGCCTTGTGCAGCGGGGTCAACTCGGCGAACCGTCGGCCCACCCGGCGGGCGGTGGCCTGGTCGCCGTGGATCGCCGGGTCGGCGAGCCGTCGTTCCAGCTCCGCGTACTCGGCGAGGAGACCGGCCAGCCGATCGCCGCTCATGCTCGTACTCCTTCTGCCGGAACGTGGGACGCGCGTGCCGGAAGTGGGACGCGCGGTAATGGCACGACGGCGCCCGCCCCCGGCGACGAACCGGAGGCGGGCGCCGTCGACGCGGCTACTTGGCCTTCTTGGCCTGAACCTTGGCGTACTTCTGCTGGAACTTGGCGACCCGGCCGGCGGTGTCGAGCACGCGCTGCTTACCGGTGTAGAACGGGTGGCAGGCGCTGCAGGTCTCGACGTGGATCGAGCCGCCCTTCGCCGTGCTGCGGGTCGTGAAGGTGTTGCCGCACGAGCAGGTGACCTCGGTGGTCACGTACTCGGGGTGGATGTTGGGCTTCATGTCGCCTCGGTCCTTTCGTGAATGGTCGCCGGGTCGCCCTCGGCATCCGTCGACCGCGACATCGGCGTGTCGCGGGGCGATGACGGACTCGGGCGTGAACCGGAACCGGTGGCCGACTGACCAGTGTGCCATGGCGGGCGGGCCACCCCGAAATCGGGCTGCACACGTGATCCGTGACGGATAACGTCACTCCTCCCTCCCGCATTCCCGCCCCGCCGGAAGGCACACCCCGTGGTCACCTCCGCGTCCGATCCCACCCTGCTCGCCCCGGCCACCCGGCTCGCCGAGATCCTCGATCCGGCGGCGCTGGCCACCGCGCTCGCCGACGGCCAGGTCCGGGTCCAGCGGCATCCCGAACGCCCGCTGGCGATCTACAACTACACCGAGGCGTGCACCTACGCGGGAAACTGGACGCCGGTGACGTTGGCCTGCCGGGGGCTGATCGTGGACGAGTCGACCGGTACGGTGCTGGCGCGGCCGTACCCGAAGTTCTTCAACCACGACCAGCCCGGAGCACCGGCGCTCCGGCTGGACGCACCGGCGGTGATAACGGACAAGGCCGACGGAAGCCTCGGTGTGCTGTATCCGGACGGCGACGGCTTCGCGGTCGCCACCCGGGGCTCGTTCGCCTCCGACCAGGCCCGGCATGCCACCGCCGTGCTCCGGACCCGCTACCCCGACTTCACCCCGCCGCCGGGACGGACCGTGCTGGTCGAGATCGTCTATCCGGCGAACCGGATCGTGCTCGACTACGGCGGCCTCGACGACCTGGTGCTGCTCGGCACGGTGGAGATCGCCACCGGGCGCAGCTTTGGCCCGGAGACCGTACCGGACTGGCCCGGCCCGGTGGTCGAGCAGCTGCCCTACGGCACGCTGGCCGAGGCGATGGCCGCGCCGGTCCGGGACGGCCGGGAGGGGCTGGTGGTGCACTGGCCGGACACCGACGAGCGAGTCAAGATCAAATATCCGGAGTACGTCCTGCTGCACCGGCTGACCTTCGGGCTCAACGCCCGGGTCGTCTGGGAGTACCTGGTCACCGAGCGGGACCTCTCCGCCTGGGTCGCGCCGCTGCCGGACGAGTTCCACCGCTGGGTCGACTCCGTCGTGGCCGCGCTGACCGCGACCGTCGAGGCCCGGGCCACGAAGATCGAGCAGGCGTACGGTGAGATCGTGGCCGGGCTGCCCGCCGGATGGACCCGGCGCGACTTCGCCGAGCGGGCCGCCCGGCACCCGGAGCGCGCCTTCCTCTTCCTGCGCCTCGACGGCCGCGACTACCACTCGCAACTCTGGCAGCAGGTCCGCCCGTCGGCGGACTGGACGCCGCAGCACGGCGAGTGAACCGCGGCCCGAGGTCGGCACGGAAGCGCGGCCGACAAGGTCATGATGTCGGCGAGCGGAGCGAGGAGAGACCATGACCCGACTGATCGTCACCCGGGGGCTGCCCGCCTCCGGGAAGACCACCTTCGCCCGGAAGCTGCAACCCGGGGTGGTCCGGGTGAACCGCGACGACCTGCGCCGGATGCTGCACGGGGAACGGCTCTTCACCCAGTGGGCCGAGGGCCAGGTCACCGTCGTGCAGCGGGCCCAGGTCGAGGCGTTGCTGCGGGCCCGGGCGGACGTCTGCGTCGACGACACCAACCTGCGGTCCCGGACCCTGCGGGACTGGGCGCAGCTCGCCGCCCGGTTCGGGGCCGAGTTCGAGGTGCACGACTTCACCGACGTACCGGTGGACGAGTGCGTCCGGCGCGACGCCGAGCGGCCCGAGCAGGACCGGGTCGGCGAGGAAGCGATCCGGCGGCTGCACGACCGGTACCTGGCCGGGCGGGCACTGCCGCTGCCGGTACCGACCGTCGAGCCGGGCGGGCCGGCGGCCGTCTACACCCCGCCCTCGGACGAGGCGGCGGAGATCGTACTGGTGGACATCGACGGCACGGTCGCGCTGATCTCCGGGCGCAGCCCGTACGACATGACCCGGGTCGGCGAGGACCGGCCGAACACCGCCGTCATCTCGGCGGTCCGGGCCATGCACGCGGCCGGCTACGGGGTGGTCTTCTGCACCGGGCGGGACGCGTCCTGCCGGGAGCCGACCGAGCGGTGGCTGGCCGAGCACGTCGGGGTGCCGTACCTCGCCCTGCACATGCGGGCGATCGGTGACCAGCGCCGCGACTCGGTGGTGAAGCGGGAGATCTTCGACCGGGAGATCCGCGACCGATACCGGGTGGTCGGGGTCTTCGACGACCGGATGCAGGTGGTCAAGATGTGGCGCGGCCTCGGCCTGACCGTCTTCCAGGTCGCCGAGGGCGACTTCTAGTCCGTTTCTCCTCCGTCGACCGGCCCGTCCACCGGCCGCTGCGCGCGGACACCCGCCGCTGACCTGGACGCCAGATGCGCTACCGCTGCCGGATAACGCCTCTGGCGTCCAGGTCTGACTCGACGCTGAGCGTGGCGGGGTCACCTGCGTCCGTCCGCCGGGCTACCGGCGGGTGAGCGGGATGGTCGTCCGGGTGGTCACCCCGTTCACGGTGACGGCGAGTTGGACGGCACCGCTGGAGCGCAGCCCGGTCAATCGGCCGGTGGCCGGGTCGAACCAGGCGGCGTGCCAGGGCCGCAGGCCACGCGCCGGTCCGATGTGGAGGTCCGGCGAGCCGGACCAGTCGGCCGAGAGCGGGGCGGCGACCGGTACCTGCCGGCCACCGGGCTGGGTCACCGTGGCGGTGACGGCGACTGCCGAACCCACCGGCAGGCTGGACGGGGCGGCCAGGGTCAACCCGTCCACGTGCGCCCGGGTCTGCGCGCTCACCCACTCCGGCCCCTCGGCCAGCGGGTCGCGCCGGGCCGCCGCCGCCTCGGCCGGGCTGACCGGATCGACCCCGAACATCGTCCAGCCGCTGAACCCGCCCAGGTGCGGCGCGGTCGACGGGTTCTTGCCGGCGTTGCCGTTGATCAGATACGGCACCCCGTCGACCCGGTCGGCGGAGAAGCTGCCGACGTGCGCGCCGACGAAGAGCGTGCCCTTGCCGGTCTCGCGCTGGAACTCGGCGAGCCACCGCTCCAGCAGCGCCGCCTCCTTTCGGTCGCCGAGCTGGCTCGCCCTGGCCGGCGTCGGGTCCCGGGGCGCGTGGTGCTCCAGTACCACCACCGAGCCGACGGCCGGGTCGCGGGCCGCGCCGTCCAGGGCGGTACGCAGCGCCAGTACCTGCTCGATGCCGCCGCCGCGCAGGCTGCCGGTGGAGGTGTCCAGGGTGACGAACCGGGTCCGGGTGCCGCCCCGGTGCGGGGTGTGGTCGAAGACCCGGTAGGTCTGGCCGAAGACCGATCGGAAGTTCGTGATCGGCGCCCCCATGATCTCGTGGTTGCCCGGCACGTAGTGGTACGGCAGCGCGCCGCCCAACTCCTCGTCCAGGATCCGTTTGGCCAGCGCGAAGTCCTCCGGATAGGCCGTGTCGACGAAGTCCCCGTTGATCACCAGGAAGTCCGGCCGGGCCGCCTTCACCTCGCGCAGCGTACGGCGGGCCTGGGCGACCAGGTCGCTGTCCGGGTTCGCCGCGACGAACTGGGCGTCGGAGAGCACCGCGAACCGCCAGGGCGCCCGGTCGACGCTGCCGTCGGTCAGCACCACCCGGTCGGTGCGGAGCGGTTCGGCCGGCGCGGTCACCTCGGACGGCACCCGGGCGACGATGTCGTCGATCACCACCTCCCCGGTGTACGCCGCCGCCGCGTCGGTCTCGGCCACGTAGAACCGGCGGATCCGCACCGGGTACACCACCCCGGCCGGTACGGCCAGCTCGACGTAGCGCCAGCCGGTCCAGTCCAGGTACGGGCCGCGCAGCACGTGCTGCTGGTCGAGCGCGTCGTGCAGGTGCAGGCTGGGCCACTCGCCGTGCCCGTTGGCATATATCCACATCCCGAACGACTGCGGCTGCCCGGCCACCGGGATGTACGCGGGCGGATCGGCGTACGCGGCCCGGGTGCCGGTGGACTGGCCGAAGTCGTACGCCAGTTTCAGGCCGGTGCCGGTGCGGCCCGGCACCGGGGTGGCCGAGCCGGTGGCCCGGGCGGCGCTGAACCGCCAGCTCGCCGCGTCGTCGAACATCGCCACCGGTACGTCGGTGAGCCCGACCGTCACCGGCAGCACCGTGCTGACCGCGCCGACCCGTACCGTGACCAGCCCGGCGCCGCTGTCCGCCTTGGCCCGCACCGCGAGGCTGCCGTCGGCGGCCGGGGTGACCTCCAGCAGGTCCCGGTCGTATTCCAGGCGCAGGTCGGCCGGCTCGATCGGCGCGATGTTCCCCTCGGCGTCGTAGCCGACCACGCCGAACGACCCGGTGCCGCCCGTGCCGGCCAGCCCGACCTTGTCGACCGTGCCGTCGATCCGGGCCAGCGGACCGAGCACGGTCAGCGGCAGTTCGCCTCGCGCCCGGCCCCGGGACGCGCTGACGGTCACCTCGCCGGAGCGCCGGGCCCGGAAGACGCCGGAGGAGTCGACGGTGCCCCGGGACGACGGCTCGGCCCGCCAGCTCGGCACGCCGGCCGCCGGGCCGTACGTCTCGTCGTAGCCGGCCGCCGACAGCCGCCGGGTCAGCCCGGGAAAGACCCGGTCCGGGCGCCCGCCGCGCACCGGCCCGACGCCCGGCGCGGCCACCGGGTCGAGCACGGTCTTCACCCAGTACGCCCGCAGCCGCCCGCTCCCCTGCGGGGCGAAGAGCGCGAGCCCGTTCGGCACCGGCCGCTCCGAGCCGTCCGACGGGCTGTTCTCGACCCGTACCGCCGGCTGGCCCGGCTCGCGGGCGAGCAGCGTCGACGAGCCGCCGCCGTCGAGGTTGAGCGCGTTGTGCGCGCCGAGTTCGGCCATCATCCGGCCCAGCTCGGTCAGCGTCACGCCCCGGCTGTCCGCCTGGCGTCCGTCCACCGTGAGCAGGAACATCTTCCGACCGTCGGCGGAGAACCCGACCGCGGTCCGGGGTTCGGGGTTGACGTCACCGATCTCCTGCGCGACACCGTCCCGGACCAGTACCCGGTTGCCGCCGATCGCGGCGCGCAGCGTGCTGCCGTCCGACGGCTTCGGCGCGTACCGCAGGTCGACCGGGTCGCCGGAGCGCAGTGCGGCGAGCGCGTCGGCGCCGGCCTCCCGGCCGAGCAGCACCGTCGTACCGGCCGGGATCGGGCCGGTGCCGGCGGCCGGGCTGACCGTGCCGACCCGGCCGCCGACCAGGGTGACCTCGGTGACCCGGCTGGCGCCCTCGACCGCCCGGGTCCGGGAGTACGACCCCCAGAGCGGGGTGAAGACGCCGACACCGCCGGCCGCGACCATGTTGTTGAACTGGGTGAGCGTGACCGGCCCGGTGGGCAGGGTGGCGGTGCCGTCGAAGTGCACCTGGACCACCCGGCCCACACCCTCGGCGGTCACCCCGACCGCCTCCTGGTGCCCGGCGACCGGCGACTGGACCAGTTCACCGCTCCGGATGCCGACGCCCTGGGCCGCGCCGGAGTTGTTGATGTCGAAGAAGTCCCCGTTGACCGCGGCCACCGCACCGGCCCGGTCGACGGCCCGGCGCAGCGGTTCGGCCCGGGCGACCTCACCGGAGTTGACGTAGTCGACGGTGAGCCCGCCGGTCAGGTCGGCGGTGAGCGCGTCGGCCCGCAGCCAGCCGTTGGCGTCGTACCGGTCGAAGGAGGTCAGGTCGAGCCCGGGCGCGACCGGCCGGGTCCGGGTGTCGGTCACCAGCCCGTCGGCAGCGGCGGCCGGGACCGGTGCGGACGACGGTGCCGGGTACGACGAGGCGGCCGGAGCCTCCTCCGGCGCGGTGCCAGCGGCCGGCGCGGGCTGCGGTGGGAGGCGCACCGGTTCGGCGTGCGCCGGGACCGGGCCGGCGAGGGTGAGGGACGGCACCAGGAGCAGCAGCCCGGCGAGGCGGGCGGTTCGGCGGCGGGTCACCATGCCCGGTAGTCAACCGGACGGCGTATAGAAGTTTCAATAGTTGGCGATTGAACCGAAGGAAAATTCCATCAGCCGCCCCGGGTCCCGTTCCCGGACGACACGTCGGCGCCGGCCGGCCGGTACCCGCCGCCGAGGACGTGCTCCCGGCCCCAGGCGCCGAGCGGCTCCAGCGCCGCGTTGAGCGAGACACCGAGCGGAGTCAGCGAGTACTCGACCCGGGGCGGCACCTCGTCGTAGACCTCGCGGTGCACGATGCCGTCCGCCTCCAGCTCCCGCAGGTGCGAGGCGAGCACCTTCTCGGTCACCCCCGGCACCAGCCGGCGCAGCTCGCCGAAGCGGCACACCTGTTCGCCGAGTGCCCAGAGGATCAGCACCTTCCACTTGCCGCCGACCACGGCCATCGCCGCGTCGATCCCGCAGACGTACGCCCCCGGCGCTCCCGGCCGCCGTACCGTCGGCATCGCCACCCCTCCCCACCAGCTCACTTCCCCCGGGGTAACCACCCACTTCACAGTGCGTACTTGAGCGCCCCGGCGGGCGGCGGCAAGTCTACGAGCATGGAACAGGACACCACCGCGAGAACTCCGCTGACCCTGCTCGGGCTCGGTGCCATGGGTACCGCGCTCGCCCGCGCCTGGCTCGCCGCCGGGCATCCGCTGACCGTCTGGAACCGCACCGCCGCCCGGACCGAACCGCTGGCCGCCGACGGCGCCACGGTCGCCGGCACCGCTGCCGAGGCGGTGGCCGCGAACGGCCTCGTCGTCACCTGTCTGCTCGACGACGCCTCGGTCCGGCAGGCGCTGGCCGACGCCGACCTGACCGGGCGGGACCTGGTCAACCTCACCACCAGCACACCCGGCCAGGCCCGCGCCCTCGCCGACTGGGCGCAGCAGCGCGGCGCCCGGCTGCTGGACGGCGGGATCATGGCGGTCCCACCGATGATCGGCCTCGCCGGCTCCGGCGGCTACGTCTTCTACAGCGGCTCCCGGGACCTCTTCGAGGCGCATCGGCGGGTGCTCGCCGTACCGGCCGACACCCGGTACGTCGGCGCGGACCACGGCTTCGCCGCCCTGCACGACGTGGCGCTGCTCAGCGCGATGACCGGGATGTTCGCCGGAGTCGCGCACGCCTTCGCGCTGATCCGCCGGGAGGAGATCCCGCCGAAGGACTTCGCCCCGCTGCTGGAGGGCTGGCTCACCGGGATGGCCCCGTTCGTGCACCTGGCTGCCGCACAACTGGACAGCGGCGACTACGTCACCGGCACGGAGTCCAACCTGGCGATGATGGTGGCCGCGAACGAGACCCTGCTGACCACGGCCCGGGAGCAGGGGGTCAGCACGGAACTGCTGACGCCGTACCTGGACCTGATGGCGCGCCGGCTCGCCGACGGGCACGGCGCGGAGAGCGACACGGGAGTGATCGACCTGTTGCTCCGCTGAACCGGCCCGGAACCGCAGCGTGGGGCCCGGCCGAAACTCGGCCGGGCCCCACGAACGTGCCCTCAGGATGCCGGAGGTGTCACTCCCCCGGCGTCGACTTCGCGATCTGCATCAGGAACTCGATGTTGGTCCGGGACTGCTTGAGCCGGTCCAGCAGCAGATCCAGCGCGGCCTGCGAGTCGAGCGAGTGCAGCACCTTACGCAGCTTGTGCGTGATGGCCAACTCCTCCGGGGCCAGCAGGATCTCCTCCTTACGGGTGCCGGAGGTGTGGATGTCGATGGCCGGGAAGACCCGCTTGTCGGCGATCTTCCGGTCCAGCTTCAGCTCCGCGTTGCCGGTGCCCTTGAACTCCTCGAAGATGACCGTGTCCATCACGGAACCGGTCTCCACCAGCGCGGTGGCGAGGATGGTCAGCGAGCCGCCGTTCTCGATGTTCCGCGCCGCGCCCAGGAACCGCTTCGGCGGGTAGAGCGCGGTGGAGTCGATACCGCCGGACATGATCCGGCCACTGGCCGGCGCGGCCAGGTTGTACGACCGGCCGAGCCGGGTCACCGAGTCGAGCAGTACGACCACGTCGTGGCCCAGCTCGACCAGGCGCTTGGCCCGCTCGATCGCCAGCTCGGCGACCGTGGTGTGGTCCTGCGGCGGACGGTCGAAGGTGGCCGCGACAACCTCGCCCTTGACCGAGCGCTGCATGTCGGTGACCTCTTCGGGCCGCTCGTCGACGAGCACGACCATCAGGTGGCACTCGGGGTTGTTGTGGGTGATCGCGTTGGCGATCGCCTGCAACACCATGGTCTTACCGGCCTTCGGCGGCGACATGATGAGCGCCCGCTGACCCTTGCCGATCGGCGTCACCAGGTCGATGACCCGGGTGGTCAGGATGTGCGGCTCGGTCTCCAACCGGAGCCGCTCCTGCGGGTAGAGCGGGGTCAACTTGTAGAACTCGGGACGCCGCTTCGCCTCGTCCGGGTCCATCCCGTTGATGGTGTCGAGCCGGACCAGCGGGTTGTACTTGTCCCGCCGCTGCTCGCCCTCGCGGGCCGCGCGCACCGCGCCGGTGACCGCGTCACCGCGACGCAGGCCGTACTTCTTGACCTGGGACATCGACACGTAGACGTCGTTCGGGCCGGAGAGGTAGCCGGTGGTCCGGACGAAGGCGTAGTTGTCCAGCACGTCGATGATGCCGGCCACCGGGACGAGCACGTCGTCCTCGTTGACCTGCGGCTCCCGGCCGCCACCGCCCTCGCCGTTCTCCACCCGGTCGCCCCGGCCCCGGCGCCGGTCCCGGAAGCGGCTACGCCGGCTGCGCCGGCCGCCGCCCTCACCGTCGTCGTCGCCGTCGTTGTCCCGGTCCGCCGAACGCTGTCCACGGTCGTTCCGCGACTCGCCGCGCTCGCCCCGGTCGTTCCGCTCGTTGCGGTCCCGGCCGTTGCGCGACTCGCCCCGGTCGGCGCGGTCTCCGCGCTCGCCACCGTCGGTCCGCTCGGCACCCTCGGCCCGCTCCGCGCGGTCACCGCGATCGGCACGCTCCGCGCGGTCACCGCCACGCTCGGCCCGTTCCGGACGGTCGGCCCGCTCCGTCGGCGCCGCCTCGGTCTCCACCTCGGCGGTGGCGGCAGCGGCCCGGCTGGACCGGCGCGACGTCCGGACCCGACCCTCACCGCCAGCGGCGGTGGCGGCCGGCACCTGCTCGGCGGCCCGGCGCTCACCGTCCGGCCGGTCGGTGCTGTCCCGCACCTCGGCCCGGACCTCTTCGCGAGCCGGCGCGGCCGCGGCCGACACCTCGGCGCGCGGGCGCGGCGCACCGCCGCCCGCGGTGTTGGTGGCACCAGCCTGCCGTTCCGAGATGGCGGCGATCAGCTCGCCCTTGCGCATCCGGGCCGTACCGGAGATGCCGAGCGACGCGGCCAGGCTCTGCAACTCTGGCAGCAGCATCGCCGACAGCCCGGTGCCGGTCCGCCGACGACGGGTGGCGCCTGCGGTGGCTTCGCCAGCGACGTTGGAAACATCCGACGTCACGTCGGTGGTGTCGCTCAATGGATTCCTTCCCTCGATAAGGCCGGGGCTGCCCGTGGCCCGAAGTGCTGGCTGGCCGGGCGGCCTCGGTACACCCGTCTCGCTTGACGCGTCACGGGAGTCTGTAACACAGCAGCCGGTTGGTTTCCCGACCCACCAACATCGGTGGGCAGGTCTCGCCGCCTGCGGCGACCTGTGGAAACTGCGGTGCGGCGTAGACCTAGGCAGGGGTGAGACGGGCTGACCGCCGAGAGCTTCGGGGGTGCACCGACCCGCAGGAGTCGCATTGCTTCGCGGCTGTGCTAAGTCTAGAGCGTAATCAACTCTTCCGACCTGCGGCAACAGGGTCCCGCTCGGCGTGTCCCAGTGTACCCCTATCCACCCGGGCCCCGGCTACGTCTATGGGCAACCTTTGCGCAGTCCAACCCATTCCCGCCGGGAAATTCTCATCGCTGCTGGTGAGCGCGAGAATCGACGGGCCCGCCCCACTGACCACAGCCGGCACACCAGCCGCACGCAACTCGGCCAGCCGGGCGGCGGTGCCGGGCATCCCGGCCGCCCGGTAGGGCTGGTGCAGCCGGTCCTCGGTCGCCTCGAAGAGCAACTCCGGATCGGTGGTCAGGGCGTGCACCAGCAGGGCCGCCCGGCCGGCGTTGCGGGCCGCGTCGGCGTGCGGCACCGTCGCCGGCAGCGCCGCACGGGCCGTCGCGGTCAACCCGCGCTCCTCGGGTACGAAGACCGTGGCCCGGAGCTGCGGCGCGACCGGCAGCCGGACCGCCCGGGCCGTACCGCCCGACTCCGTCCAGGCGATGGTGAACCCGCCGAGCAGGCACGGCGCGACATTGTCCGGATGTCCTTCCAACTCGGCCGCCAGCCGCAGCGCCGCCGCGTCGTCGAGCTGCCGCGTCCCGTCCTCGACCAGGGCCCGGGCCAGTTGGATCCCGGCGACGATCGCCGCCGACGAGGAGCCCAGGCCGCGCGCCTGGGGGATCCGGTTGACGCACTCCACGGCCAGCCCCGGCGGCTGACCGCCGAGGGCGTCGAAGCCGGCCCGCATGGCCCGGACGACGAGATGGTCGTCGCCGGTCGGCAGCTCGCCGGCGCCCTCTCCGGTCACCTCGACCCGGCAACCGCTCGGTGCCGTCCGGGCGCTGACGTCGTCGTAGAGCGCCAGCGCCAGGCCGAGCGCGTCGAAGCCCGGCCCGAGGTTGGCGCTGGTCGCCGGCACCCGGACCCGGACCGGTTCGGAAACGAAGGTCGGCCGCATCGGCTCATGCTAGGCGGCCCGGTGCCGGCGCCGGACTCCACCGTCCGGGCCCTGGGACGGCGCCGACCGTCCCCGGGCCCGGGCGTGCCGGTCAGGCCGGCTCGGAATCCTCCGGCCCACCGCTGCCCCGCTCCGTACTGTCCGGCCGTCCACTGCCCGGACCGGAACTGTCCGGCTGCCTGCCGCCGTCCGGACCGGTACTGTCCGGACCGGTACCGTCCGGCTGCCTGCCGCCGTCCGGACCGGTACCGTCCGGCTCCGTCGGTGGCCCGGCCGGGCCGCCGGCCCGGGACGGCTTCGCCGCCCGGCCGGCCGAACGCAGGGCCAGCCGCAGGGCGTACTCGATCTGGGCGTTGACGCTGCGGATGTCGTCCGCGGCCCACCTCGCGATCGCCTCGTAGACCTGCGGGTCGAGCCGGAGCAGAAGTTTTTTGCGTTCCGCCATGGGCGCGCGAACCTAGCCGTAGAGGGAACCGGTGTTCACCACCGGCTGGGCGGCCCGGTCACCGCAGAGCACGACCAGCAGGTTCGCCACCATCTGCGCCTTCCGTTCCTCGTCCAGCTCGACCACGTGCTCCTCGCGCAGCCGCTCCAGTGCGTTCGAGACCATACCCACCGCACCTTCGACGATCTTGAACCGGGCACCCACGATCGCACTCGCCTGCTGGCGGGCCAGCATCGCCTGGGCGATCTCCGGGGCGTACGCCAGGTGCGTGATCCGGGACTCCAGCACCTCCACGCCGGCCAACTCCACCCGTTCGCGCAGCTCGGAGGTCAACTCGTCGCTGACCACCGCACTGTCCCGCAGGCTGGCCCGGCCGGAGTCGTGCGCCTCGTACGGGTAGCTGGTGGCCAGGTGCCGGACCGCCGCCTCGGACTGCACGGCGACGTACTCGACGTGGTCGTCGACCGCGAAGGCGGCCCTGGCGGAGTCGACCACCTGCCACACGACGACGGCGGCGATCTCCACCGGGTTGCCGTCGGCGTCGGAGACCTTGAGCCGGGCGGTCTCGAAGTTGCGCACCCGGAGCGTGACCTTCTGCCGTGCGGTGAACGGCCAGGTCCAGTGCAGGCCGGCCTGCCGGATGGTGCCCACGTAGCGGCCGAAGAACTGCACCACCTGAGCCTCGTTCGGGTTGACCACCGTGTATCCGGTGGCGACCACCGCGGCGAGGAGGGCGTAGCCGACCGCGACCACCGTGATCCGGAGGTCGACACCCGGCTCGTCGAGCACCGGCACGATGATCGCCACCCCGGCGGCGGCGAGGAGCAGCATGAGCGCGGTCGGAATGAACCCGGAGATCCGGAAGGCGGCTCGTTCCATGACATCTCCCTGCTAGCGATGTGATATCACGAGGATATCCAACGAGCGCCACCGCGTCGACCCGGCACCGGGCGGGCAGAGTCGACTCCGGCACCGGGCCGGCAGTACGTCGTCAGGGCAGTCGGGTCTGGTCCTCGGCGGCGTCCCGACCCCGCTGCGAGGCCGCGTAACTGACCGCCCGCAGCCGCTGGAGCAGGCCCCTGGGCCGCAGTTCCGAGCCGCGCCGGCCGTCCGGGTCGAAGGCGAGCGCGGCGTCCACCTCGGCGGGCAACCGCGTGCCGAAGACGACCCGGCCGAAGGCCCGCCATGGGCCGCGTACCCCGGCCGCCAGCAACTCCAGCCGGGCCCCCTCGCGGGCGGCGACCTCGGCCACCTCGTCGAGGGAACACCCGAGGGAACGGTCGGCCCGCGCCAGCAGGTACGTCCGACGACCGTCGAACCGGTACGCCAGCAGACTCCCGTACGGCCCGGCGAAGTCCCGGCGCGGCACGGGCAGGTGCCGGAGCAGCGGCGGCCGGCCGGTGCTGGAGAGCAGCAGGTCGAAGGGGCCACCGGCAACGTGCAGCCGGACGGCGAGCCCCAGCAGGTCCGGCCAGCCCTCCGGGGTCGGGGTGCCCCGGGAGAGCCGCACGGTCCCCGGGTACCGGCCGGAGCTGCCGGCCAGGCGGTCGGCGAGCGGCCCCGACAGCTCGACCTCACCGGTGAACGAGAGCCCGCGCGGATGCAGTACCCGGCCACCGCGCCACCGCGCGAGGCGGCGGCTCGCCCGAGCACCCGGCACCGTATCGATGCCCCGTTCTACCCACCCGCCCCTCGAATACTCACCCGGGGGGTGGCCCGCAAGATCGCACCCCGTCCGCGAAACAGTCCTCCCCTGGCGACGCGGGGGGCACTACTTCCCGGACAGCGACCCCTCCGTGGCGGGAACGGTCCCGCGAGGTGGTGCGGTCAGGAGGCGGCGCGGGGTGGGTCGGCGGGGGTCGCGGGGGTACCGGAGGCGGGGCTCTCGTCCTCGGAGGGGTCGAGGCGGCGGGTGGCGACCCACCAGCCGAGCGCGTAGACCAGGGTGGTCAGGCCGCAACCGGCCAGCACCACCCGCTGGTCGACGTGGTCCACCACCCCGGCCACCACGAGCTGGCTGAGCGCGATGGCCACGGTCGCCAACATCATGTCGGTGGCGAAGACCCGGCCCCGCAACCGGTCCGGCACCTCGGCCTGCAGGGCGTAGTTGGACATCACCCAGTTGCTGCCGCCGGCGAGGTGCGCGACGAAGACCAGGACCAGCACCAGCGGGAACCAGCGGGTCACCGACACGCCGAGGTAGCCGAGCCCGTACAGCGACATCGACAGGGCGAGGCCGGTGAAGAGCCAGGACCGGTGCTTCAGCACCCGGCGCATCAGCAGCGGGCCGACCAGCGCGCCGGCACCGCGTACCGCGAAGAGCAGCCCGGTGCCGATCGGGCCGACCCCGTAGAGGGTGGCCAGCAGCGGAAAGACGGTCAGCACGCCGTTGCCGAGGCCGACCGCGCTCTTCACGGTGACCAGGGCCAGCACCCGGGGGCGGTGCCCGATGTACCGCATCGACTCGCCGAGCGCCGCCCACGGGTTCGGCACCGGCAGGTCGCGGTCGCGCGGCTGCTGCATCGGCCGGCGGATCAGCCAGGTCAGGCCCGCCGCCACCGCCAGGGCGCCCAGGGCCACCCAGAAACAGGCGTACGGGCCGACGGCGGCGGTCAGCACGCCGCCGAGGGACGCCCCGACGATGCTCATCGTGCCCCACGCCGAACCGGCGATCGCGTTCGCTGCGGCCAGGTCCTCCGGGTCCACCACGTTCGGCAGCGCGGCCGAGGCGGCGGGCGAGTAGAACGCCTTGGCCACCGCCACCGCGCCGACCGCCACCAGCGCCAGCCAGGCGGTACCGGGACCGCGTACCCCGAGCAGCAGCACGATCGCGGCCAGCGCGGTGAGGTTCGAGGCGATCAGGATCCGCTTGCGGTCCAGCCGGTCCGCGACCGTGCCGGCGTACGGCAGCAGCAGGGCGAGGATGCCGTTGTCGACGGCGAGCACCAGGGCTCCCCACACCCCGCTGCCGGTCAGCTCCGGCAGGAGCACCAGCAGCGGCACCATCACGAACCAGTCGGCCCCGAAGACCACGAGTTCGGCGGTGAAGAGGCGGCGGAAGTCCCGATTCCGGGTAAGGACTGAAACGGCAGATGACACGTACCAGGACCCTACCCGCCCGGTGCCGTGCCCCCGTGCACGGACGAGGACCGGTCCCGGGTAGCGGTATCCAGCGCCACCCGGGACCGGTCCTCGTCGTGTGCTCTCCGGCCGGTCAGCTCAGCCGGTCGACTCTCCGACGGTCAGCTCTCCGTCGGCGGCAGCGGTGACCTCCGGCTCTTCGGCAGCCGGAGCACCTCGAACTGGTCGGTACCGTCGATCAACGCACCGGACGGCGCGGGATGCGCCGGCACCGGGCCCGGTGAACCACCGGCGCGGGCGCCGGCACCGACCGGCACCGGCTCCCCGGCCGGTACGCCCGCCCCGTCGCCGCCGGCCCCCGCCCCGGACCGGCGCCGCCGGATCCGCTCCTTGGTGTTCTCCACCATCGTGTAGAGGGTCGGCACCAGCACCAGGGTGAGCAGCGTCGAGCTGATCAGGCCGCCGATCACCACGATCGCCAGCGGCTGCGAGATGAACCCGCCCTCGCCGGTCAGCCCGAGCGCCATCGGCAGCAGGGCGAAGATGGTCGCGATCGCGGTCATCAGGATCGGCCGCAGCCGGCGGCGGCCACCCTCGACCACCGCCTCGACCACGCCCATCCCCTTGGCCCGGTACTGGTTGATCAGGTCCATCAGCACGATCGCGTTGGTCACCACGATGCCGACCAGCATCAGCACACCGATCAGCGCCGGTACGCCCAGTGGCGTGCCGGTGGCCAGCAGCAGGCCGATCGCGCCGGTCGCCGCGAACGGGATGGAGACCAGCAGGATCAGCGGCTGGATCAGGCTGCCGAAGGTGGCGACCATGATCACGAAGACGATCGCGATCGCGGCCAGTACCGCCAGCCCCAGGTCGGCGAAGGCCTCCTGCTGCTCGGCGCTGACGCCACCGATCTCGAACGTCGCCCCCGGCACCTCGATCCCGTCCAGCTTCTCCCGCAGCGCGGTGGTGGTGGCACCCAGGTTGGAGCCGGTCGACGTACCGCTGACGGTGATGCTGCGCTCGCCGTCGATCCGGGTCACCGCGAGCGGGCCCTGCACCTCGGTCACGTCGGCGATGTCGTCCAGCTTCACCACACCGGCAGGGCCGGGCGGCCCCACCGGCAGGGCCCGGAGCGCGTCGATCCCGGCGGGCGGCTGCCCGGTGCGCAGCACCACGTCCTGCTGCCGGCCGTCCAGCGACACCTGGCCGAGCGGGCTGCCCCGGAACTGCTGTGCGACGAGCTGCCCGACGGCCGCCTCGGAGAGCCCGAGCCGGGCGGCGGCGGCCCGGTCCACCTTGACGTCGATCCGGGGGGCGCTGTCGGCCAGGCTGCTGCGTACGTCGGTGACCTCCGGCGTCTCCGCCATCGCCTTGCTCACCTGCTCGCTCGCCCGGGCCAGTACGTCCTGGTCGGCGGCGCGGACGATCACCTGGATCTCGTTCACCGCACCGCCGCCGGGCCCACCGGCCCCGCCGAAGCTGAGTTCACCGGCGCCGGTCAGCTTGTCGAACTCCGCCCGGAGCGCATCCTCGACCTGCCCGGCGTCGGCCTCCTCGGCCAGCGCGACCGAGAAGCTCGCCTCGTTGGCGCTGCCTCCGCCACCGAACGGGTTGCCGCCGCCCCCGCCCACGGTCACCTGGTACGACTCCACCCCGTCGGTGCCGGAGAGCACCCGCTCGACCTGCTTGGCCGCCGCGTCGGTGGCGGCCAGGCTGCTGCCGACCGGGAGTTCCTGGCTGATGCTCAGGGTGTCCTGCCCGGAGTCGTCCAGGAAGTTCGTCTCCAGCCGGGTGGCCAGGCCGAAGGTGCCGAGCAGCACCACCAGGCCGAGGGCAACGGTGAGCCAGCGCCGCCGGGTCGCGAACCGGATCACCGGCAGGTACCCGCGTTGCAGCGGGCTGCGCAGCTCCTTCTCCTCGGCCGCCCGCCGGACCGCCTCCTCGGTCGCGCCACCGAACGCCTCCCGGAGGAACCAGTACGCCAGCACCGGGATGATGGTCAGCGACACCAGCAGCGAGGCGAGCAGCGCCACCGTGACGGTGATCGCGAACGGTGCGAAGAGCTGCCCGACGAAGCCGCCGACCAGCACGATCGGGGTGAAGACGGCGACCGTGGTGAGCGTGGAGGCGACGACCGCGCCGGCCACCTCGCGTACCCCGCCGAGGATGGCAGTGCGTTTGTGCTCGCCGTATCCGAGATGTCGTTTGATGTTCTCCAGCACCACGATGGAGTCGTCGACCACCCGGCCGACCGCGATGGTCAGCGCGCCGAGGGTGAGCAGGTTGAGCGAGTAGTCGCCGACCCAGAGCGCGATCAGCGCCACCAGCACCGACAGCGGGATGGAGACCGCGGTGACCAGGGTGGACCGGACCGAGAGCAGGAAGACCAGGATCACCAGTACCGCCATGACCAGGCCCAGCAGGCCCTCGGTGGTCAGGCTCTCGATCGACTTCTCGACGAACGGCGCCTGGTCGAAGACCACGGTGAGGGTGGCGCCGGAGGCGGTGCCGAGGTCGGCGAGCCGGTCCCGGATGTCGTGCGAGATCCGCACCGCATTGCCGTCCGGCGTGGCGGTGACCATGATGCCGAGGCTGTCCACGCCGTCGGTCCGGGTGAACGAGGTCGGCGCGGCGAGCTGCTGCCGCACGGTGGCCACGTCGCCGAGCCGGACCGGCCGGCCGCCGGACCGCCCGGGCAGGAAGATGCCGGCGAGTTCCTCGACCGAGCCGATCCGGCCGCCGATCTGGACCGTCCGGGTCTGGTCGGCCTCGGTCAGCGCCCCGGCCGGGATGGTGACCCCGTTGGCCCGCAGCGCCTCGCCGATCGCGGTCGGCGCGACGCCGGACGCGGCCAGCCGGGCCGGGTTGGGGGTGATCACCACCTGCTCGTCGCGGGCACCGGTCACCTCGACGGTACGGACACCGTCGATCGACTCCAGCTCCGGTACGACCGTCTCGGCGAGCTTGTCGGCCAGGGCCCGCTCGTCGCCGTTGCCGGCCGCCGCCAGCACCACCGCCGGCAGGTCGTCGGTGCTGCCGGCGATCACCTGCGGCTCGACGTTCTCCGGGAGCTGCGCCTCGATCCGGTTGAGCGCGGTCTGCATCTTGTTGACCGCGTCGTCCAGGTCGGTGCCGAACTCGTACTCGACCTGGAGGGTGGCGCTGCCCTCCTGTGAGGTCGAGGTGACCTTGGTCAGCCCGGCGATCCCCTGGATGCTGTTCTCGATCGGCTCGGCGACCTGCTCCTCCACCACCTCCGGCCCGGCCCCCGGGTACGGCGCGATGATGAAGGCCGCCGGAAACTCCAGCGAGGGCAGGAGCTGCTGCTTCAGCGACGGTACGGCGTACACGCCGAACGCCGTGATCACGATCGCGATGAGCGCGACAAGCCCCCGGTTGGCGAGACTGAGTCTGGCGAGGAACGACATCGGCGGGCTCACTCCTGGAGATCGAGTTGGCGCGACAGGTGTGATCGCGCACGTTCCGGGTCGGCGGCAGGAGAAAGTCTGCCTGACCCGGAGCACTGCCCCGGTGTCGGGGCGTTGGGCGCAGCCTGCGGGTCGACCGGCCCCGGAGGCAACCCCAGCTCAGCGCCCTCTCAGCTCAGCGCCCTCTCAGCTCACCGCACGGCGCCCGGACCCGGCCGCTGGCTCGGCCGGACGGAAGATCGGCCGGACGGAAGGCGGCCGCTGGCTCGGCTGACCGGGAGGGCCGGTGGGAGGGCCGGTGGTCCGAGGGAAAACGTCGGACCGGGCGCATAAGGTGGCCTTCGCAATCCTCTACAAAGGAGTAATGTGAGCCGCCTCCGTCGTACCCTGCTGGTCGCCGGCATCACCGTGGCCGCCTCGACCCTGATCCCACCGGCACCTGCCTCGGCCGACTCGGTCCTCGAACATGCCCACGCCCTGTTCCAGAGCAACGACAGGCACGTGTCGATGGACGTCGACGTGACCAGGCAGGACGGCAGCACCACGATCGACGTCGAATGGAGCGACCACGAGTGCGCGGAGACGGACGGGGCGTACGTCTGCGACCACGTCTTCCGGAACTCCCACGGCGTCCCGGTGCAGGACTTCACCTTCTCGCTGGCCGGGACGACCGTCTCCGCCCAACTGCCGTACCAGGAGATCCGGCGCCACTGCCGGACCGTCGAGGAGCAGGAGACCTGCACCGAGGAGTACGGCAACGGCGAGACCACTATCGAGGTGACCTGGACGCCCAACCACGAGCCCGAGCACTCCGAGCGGGTCGACGAGAGCGGCCGGACCGTGCTGACCGACCGCGTGGTCACCGCACTGTCCGGCACCGCGCACGGCCTCGGTCACGGCGGTCCGTCGAGCGTCGGTTGGCTCACCCGGATCCAGACCGTCGACCCGACCGCCTGACGACCGTCGACCCGACCGCCTGACGAAGGCCGGAGTCCGGCGCGGCACCGCCGCCGCGCACGACTCCACAGGCGGCAGCCCGGGAGTCCGCAGCTCGGTGCACCCGGGCGGCCGCCGGTCAGGCCAGGTCGAGGGCGCGGGCGGCGGTCGGCACGTCGTTGCGGATGGTGATCGGCGAGGGGGCGGTGGAGATCGCCCACTCCGGGTCCTTGAGGCCGTGCCCGGTGACCGTGCAGACCACGGTGGAGCCGCTCGGCACCCGCCCCTCGGCGGCCTGTTGCAGCAGCCCGGCGACGCTGGCCGCGCTGGCCAGCTCGACGAAGACCCCCACCTCGCGGGCGAGCAGCCGGTACGCCGACAGGATCTCCCGGTCGGTCACCGCCGAGATCAGCCCGCCGGAGGCGTCCCGGGCGTCCACCGCCTTGGTCCAGCTCGCCGGATTGCCGATCCGGATCGCGGTGGCGATGGTGGAGGGTTCGCGTACCGCCTCGCCGGTGACGATCGGGGCGGCCCCGGATGCCTGGAAGCCGTACATCTTCGGGCGGCGGGTGGCGTTGCCGGCCTCGGTCTCCTCCGAGTAGCCCATCCAGTACGCGGTGATGTTGCCGGCGTTGCCGACCGGCAGGCAGTGGATGTCGGGAGCGTCGCCGAGCGCGGAGACGATCTCGAACGCGGCGGTCTTCTGGCCGTGCAGCCGGTCGATGTTGACCGAGTTGACCAGGGCCACCGGGTAGTCCATGGCCAGCTTGGCGGCGAGCGCCAGGCAGTCGTCGAAGTTGCCGTTGATCTGGAGCAGCCGGGCGCCGTGCACCAGCGCCTGGGCCATCTTGCCCAGCGCAATCTTGCCCTGCGGCACCAGCACGGCGCAGGTGAGCCCGGCCCGGGCCGCGTACGCCGCCGCCGAGGCGCTGGTGTTGCCGGTGGAGGCGCAGATGATCGCCTTGTTGCCGGCCTCGACCGCCCGGGAGACCGCCAGCGTCATGCCGCGGTCCTTGAACGAGCCGGTCGGGTTGGCGCCCTCCACCTTGAGATAGACGTCACAGCCGAGCCGCGCGGAGAGCACCGGAGCGGGCAGCAGCGGGGTGTTCCCCTCGTTGAGGGTGATCACCGGCGTGGCCTCGCTGACCGGCAGCCGATCCCGGTACGCCTCGATCAAGCCCCGCCACATGTCGCTCTCCTCGCATCGCGGTCCCGCCCCGGCCGTCGGCGGCGGGCACCTCCTCCACGGTGACCCAGGGTCGCCGATCCGGTGCACCCGCACCACCCGCTAACCATCTGGCGGGACAGGGCCGATCAGGCGGTACGCCCCGGCTAGCGGTCGCCGCCCTCGACCCGGAGCACGCTGGCGATCGACCGGACGATGTCGAGTCGGCGCAGCTCGTCGACGGTGGCGGCGAGCGCGGCGTCCGGTGCGGCGTGCGTGACGATCACCAGGATCGCGTCGCCGCCCCGGCCCACCGGTCCGGCCGCCCCGTCCCCCGGGCCCGCGGGGGCGGGCGCCTGCCGCACGGTGGCGATCGACACGTCGTGCCGGGCGAAGACCCCGGCGACCGCGGCCAGTACGCCCGGCCGGTCGGCCACGTCGAGGCTGATGTGGTAGCGGGTGACCGCCTCACCCATCGGCCGGATCGGCAGCGCGGCGTACGCCGACTCGCTCGGTGCGCGTACCCCGGCCAGGTGGTTGCGGGCCGCCGCGACGACGTCGCCGAGTACGGCGCTGGCGGTCGGCGCGCCGCCGGCACCGCGCCCGTAGAACATCAGCTCACCGGCGGCGTCGGCCTCGACGAAGACCGCGTTGAAGGCGTCGCCGACGCTGGCCAGCGGGTGGCTGACCGGGATCATCGCCGGGTGCACCCGGACGCTGACCGACTCGACGCCGGCCGAGTCCGGCCCCCGGGAGGCGATGCAGAGCAGCTTGATGGTGCAACCCATCGCCTTGGCGCTGGCCATGTCGGCGGCGGTGACCTCGGTGATGCCCTCCCGGTGCACGTCTGCGGCGGTGACCCGGGTGTGGAACGCCAGCGAGGCCAGGATGGCCGCCTTGGCGGCGGCGTCGAAGCCCTCCACGTCGGCGGTCGGGTCGGCCTCCGCGTAGCCCAGCTCGGTCGCCTCGTCCAGCGCCTCGGTGAAGCCTGCGCCGGTGGCGTCCATCGCGGAGAGGATGAAGTTGGTGGTGCCGTTGACGATGCCGGTGACCCGGGTGATCGAGTCGCCGTGCAGCGACTCGCGCAGCGAGCGGAGCAGCGGGATGGCGCCGGCCACCGCCGCCTCGTAGTAGAGGTCCGACCCGCCCTCGGCGGCCGCGTCGTGCAGCGCCCCGCCGTCCTCGGCCAGCAGCGCCTTGTTGGCGGTCACCACGCTCTTGCCGGCCCGCAACGCCTCGACCAGCCAGCCCCGGGCCGGCTCGATCCCGCCGACGACCTCGATCACCAGGTCGATGTCGTCCCGCTTGACCAGGCCGAGCGCGTCGGTGGTGAACAGCGCCGGGTCGACCGGCAGCTCACCCCGGTCCCGGCCGAGCCGGCGTACGGCGATCCCGGCGAGTTCCAGCGGCGCACCGACCCGGGCCGTCAGGTCGGCGGCCTGCTCGTGCAGCAGGCGTACCACCTCCGCGCCGACGGTGCCGCAACCGAGCAGGGCCAGACGGACAGGCTTCGTCAAGGTCAACCCACATCCAATGCCAGCAGATCGTCTTCGGTCTCCCGCCGGACGATCACCCGCGCGCGGCCGTCCCGGACCGCCACCACCGGCGGCCGGGGAACATGGTTGTAGTTGCTGGCCATGCTCCGGCAATAGGCGCCCGTTCCGGGCACGGCGAGAAGATCTCCGGGCTGCACGTCGGCGGGCAGGAATTCATCCTTCACCACCACATCCCCAGCCTCGCAATGCTTTCCCACCACCCGGGCGAGAATCGGCTCGGCGGTCGACCGCCGGGAGGCGACGGTCGCCGAGTACGACGCCCCGTACAGCGCGGTACGGATGTTGTCGCTCATCCCGCCGTCGACGCTGACGTAGGTGCGGATCCCGTCCACGTCCTTGACCGTGCCGACCTCGTAGAGGGTGAAGACGGCCGGGCCGATGATCGCCCGACCGGGCTCGATCGAGAGCCGGGGCACCGCCAGCCGCAGCCCCTCACACTCGCCGTCGACGATCTTGCCCAGTCGCTTCGCCAGGTCGTGCGGCGGCGACGGATCGTCCTGGGTGGTGTACGCGATGCCGAAGCCGCCGCCGAGGTCCAGCTCCGGCAGCTCGACCCCGCGGGCGTCCCGGATCTGTGCCTGGAGGCCGAGGATCCGCCGGGCGGCCACCTCGAAGCCGCTGGTGTCGAAGATCTGCGAACCGATGTGCGAGTGCAGCCCGCGCAGTTCGAGGACGTCCTCGTCGAGGATCCGGAACGCGGCGGCGGCCGCCGCCCCGCCGGCCAGCGAGAAGCCGAACTTCTGGTCCTCGTGCGCGGTGGCGATGAACTCGTGGGTGTGCGCCTCGACGCCGACGGTGACCCGGATCAGCACCTCCGGGCGGACGCCCCGCTCCCGGGCCAGCGCGGTCAGCCGGTCGATCTCATGGAACGAGTCCACGACGATCCGGCCCACCCCGGCGTCGACGGCCCGGGTCAGCTCGGCCGGGGACTTGTTGTTGCCGTGGAAGCCGATCCGCTCGGCCGGCATGCCGGCGGCCAGCGCCACCGCCAGCTCCCCGCCGGAGCAGACGTCCAGGAACAGGCCCTCCTCGGCGATCACCCGCACCACGGCGCGGCAGATGAAGGCCTTGCCGGCGTAGTAGATGTCCTGGTCCGGGAAGGCGGCCCGGAAGTCCCGGCAGCGGGCCCGCAGGTCGTCCTCGTCGAGCACGTAGACCGGGGTGCCGAACTCCGCCGCCAGCTCGCGCACGCCGAGCCCGGCGACCACCAGGGCGCCGTCGGCGTCGCGCGCCACGTTGCGCGGCCACAGTTGCGGCACGAGCGCGTTGACGTCCTCCGGGGTACGCAGCCACGCCGGCCCCCGGACCCCGAGGTCGCCGTGCAGTGCCCCCGCTTCGTGAGCGCGCATCTGTCGTTCTCCTTACGCCACGCGCCTACTTCCGACCGGTCCGCTACGCCGGGAGCCGGAGATGACTCACATCTGCTCCGGCGCGGAGACGCCGAGCAGTCCCAGACCGTTGGCCAGGACGATCCGGGTCGCCTCGACCAGCCAGAGCCGGGCCTGGGTGAGCTGCGCCGACACCGGCTGGCGGCCGAGCGGCAGCACCTGGCAGGCGTCGTTGAACCGGTGGTACGAGCCGGCCAGCACCTCAAGGTAGCGGGCGATCCGGTGCGGTTCACGCAGTTCGGCCGCGGTGGCCACCACCCCGGGGAACTCGCCCAGCGACTTGAGCAGGTCGTTCTCCTTCTCGTGGCTGAGCAGGCCCGGATCGAAGTCGTCGCCCCGGCTGATGCCGAGATCGACGGCGCGGCGCAGCAGCGAGGCGATCCGGGCGTGCGCGTACCGCACGTAGTGCACCGGGTTGTCGTTCGAGTTCTTGGTGATCTCGTCGATGTCCAGGATCAGCGGCGAGTCGGTCGAGGACCGGGCCAGCGAGTAGCGGGCCGCGTCCACGCCCACGGCGTCGACGATCTCGTCCAGCGTGATGATGTTGCCGGCCCGCTTGGAGAGCCGGACCGGTACGCCGTTGCGGACCAGGTTGACAAGCTGGCCGATCAGGATCTCGATGTTGAAGTCAGGGTCGTCCCCGGCGCAGGCGGCGATCGCCCGGAGCCGGTTGACGTAGCCGTGGTGGTCGGCGCCGAGCAGGTAGACGCACGTGTCGAAGCCGCGCTCCCGCTTGTTGATGTAGTACGCCGAGTCGGCGGCGAAGTAGGTCAGCTCGCCGTTGCTCCGGATCAGCACCCGGTCCTTGTCGTCACCGAAGTCGGTGGTACGCAGCCAGATGGCGCCGTCGGCGTCGTAGACGTGGCCCTGCTCGCGCAGCCGGCCCAGGGCGTGCTCGATCGCACCGCTGGTGTGCAGGGTGCGCTCGGAGAACCAGACGTCGAAGTGCACCCCGAACCGCTCCAGGCTGGCCCGCATCTCGTCCAGCATGAGCTGGTAGCCCCGGTCCCGGAAGACCGGCACCGCCTCCTCGGCCGGCAGGTCGAGCAGCTCGGGGCGCTCCGCGACGATCCGCTCGGCGATCTCGGTGACGTACTCCCCGGCGTAGCCCTCGTCCGGGGTCGGCTCGCCCACCGCCTGCGCGTACAGCGACTGGCCGAACCGGTCGATCTGGGCGCCCGCGTCGTTGACGTAGTGCTCGCTGGTCACCTCGGCACCGGCGGCGGAGAGGATCCGGCGCAGCGAGTCGCCGACCGCCGCCCACCGGGTGTGCCCGAGGTGGATCGGGCCGGTCGGGTTGGCCGAGACGAACTCCAGGTTGACCCGCTGCCCGGTGAGCCGGTCGCTCCGCCCGTACCCCTGACCGGCCTGGACCACCTCGCGGGCGAGCTGGCCGGCGGCGGCCGGGTCGAGCCGGAGGTTGAGGAAGCCCGGCCCGGCGATGTCGACCGACTTGACGCCCGGGGTCCGGGCCAGTTCCTCGGCGAGGGCGGCGGCCAGCTCCCGGGGCGGCAGCCCGACCCGCTTGCTCAGCTGCAACGCGATGGTGGAGGCGTAGTCGCCGTGCTCGGGGTTCCGGGGTCGCTCCAGCGGCACGGACTCGGGCAGTACCGAGTGATCCAGGCCACGCCGGTCGAAGACGGCGTGTGCGGCGGCGAGAACGGCCTCGGCGAGGTTGGCGGGAGTCACCGAACCATGCTAGCGGGGGTAGACTCGGTCACTCGGTGGCGACCCTGCGCATGTGCGGCCCGCCATCCCCTGACCGACCGACCTGACGAGGGACCATGAGCATCAGCACCTCGGGCGGCGAACAACGCCGTCCGTCCGTGGTCAGCACCGGCAAGAAGGCGCCGGCCGGCGGTAAGCCCGCCGAGGGTGAGAAGGGGGCCGGGGCCAAGCCCGCGGGGACGGCCGCCAAGTCCGGCTCCACCGGCAAGTCCGGGGCCGCCGGCAAGTCCGGCTCCGGCACCCGGGTGCCGGCCGGCCGCGGCGGCGGGGGCGGGGGCGGGAAGAAGCCCCAGCAGCGCCGTCCGGTCACCCCGGTCAGGGTCAGCCAGGGCCGCTCATGGGGCTCCATCGGCCTCTTCGTCGCGGTCGGCGTCGTCGCCGCCGCCATCATCGGGTACGGCGCGTACGCGGTGATCCAGAACGGCAAGAAGTGGGAGGACAAGGCGGCCGCGATCGACGGGATAGTGAACTTCCGGGAGAGCGACCCCTCGGCGGTGAACCCGCTGCCCGGCAAGGAGTCCCACGTCGCCGGCCCGCTCACCTACAAGGTCAACCCGCCGGTCGGCAGCTCGCACAACAACGCCTGGCAGAACTGCATGGGCGACGTCTACGACGCGCCGATCGCCAACGAGCACGCGGTGCACAGCCTGGAGCACGGCGCGGTCTGGGTCACCTACAAGTCCGACCTGCCGGCCGACCAGGTGGAGCAGCTGGCCAGCAAGGTCCGGGGCAACGAGTTCATGTTGATGAGCCCGGTGCAGAACCTCGACCGGCCGATCTCGCTGCAGGCCTGGGGCTACCAGCTCAAGCTCGACAGCCCCACCGACGGCCGGATCGACGACTTCATCGAGGCGCTGCGGCAGAACGCGACGATGGAGCCGGGCGCGGCCTGCTCCGGCGGCATCACCGCCACCGGTACGACCCCGCGGGACAACGTCCCCGGTGACCAGCAGCAGCCGGTGCCCCCGGCGGGCGGTTGATCGGCGTGACCACCGAATCGGGGGCGGTGGCGACCGCCGCCGCTCCGGAGGAGGACGAGGCCGGGGGCCGAGGGTCGGGCAGGTGGAGCGCCGGCACCGGCGCGTTGGCCCTCGCCATCCTGCTGGGCCTGCTGCTCGGGTTCGCGGGCGGCCTGCTCGCCCCGAGCCTGCTCCGGCCCGGGGACAGCTCGCCCGAGGCCGGGTTCGCCCGGGACATGTCGTCGCACCACGCCCAGGCGGTCGAGATGGCGATCCTCGCCCACGAGAAGACCGCCGACCCGGACGTGCGGACCCTGGCGGCGGACATCGCACTCACCCAGCAGGCCCAGATCGGCATCATGCAGACCTGGTTGAAGGAGTGGGGCCTGAGCCCGACCGGCCGCCAGCCCCGGATGGCCTGGATGCCGGACGGCGCGGGCGCGGTCAAGAACGGGCTGATGCCCGGCATGGCCACCGACGCCCAACGGGCCGAGTTGCGCGCCGCCACCGGCCGCGACTTCGACGCCCTCTTCCTGAAGCTGATGCTCGACCACCACCTCGGCGGCATCCACATGGCCGAGGGGATCCTGGACCTCTCCGACGACGAGCAGGTGACCGCGATGGCCGAGTCCATGGTCGCCGGGCAGAAGAAGGAGATCGAGTTGGTCCGGACCCTCCAGGGCAGGATCGGCGCCCGCTGACCCGCGCCACCCGTACCGCCTGATCCGGCGGCCGTCCGACGGGACGGCCGCCGGTTCCGTTCCGGCGGCGAGGCGGTGGCAGTGTTCCGTTAAGCCCGTCTTCGGCTTCTTGCCCGCTTTGACGAGCTTTCTCCATACATAACGTGACCAGTCGGGATCTGCCGTCGTTGTCCTAGACATGACGGTTGCTCTCCGGGACGGACGTCGGTCGGTCACCAGCTGGTGCCGTCGACACACCATCGGCGGGGACGGCGCGGTCGCGGCCGTCCGGCGCGGACAGCGGTCCGGCGAGGCGGGAACGCTCAGCCGCGACCAGGAACTGGAACTGATCGAGACGCTGCGCGGGTGCTATCCCGACAAGTTCGGGCTGGACGACGAACTCTGGACCCGGCAGAGCGTCGCCAGCCTCGTACACCACCGGTACGGCCTGCCCGTCGACGGCGCCGAGGTCGGCAGCTACCTGCGAGCCTGGGGCCTCGGCCCACGCCAGCCCACCGAGCGGGCCTGCGGGCTCTGCGTCGACGCGGTGGCCCTCTGGGTGGAACAGGAGTATCCGGCGATCGTGCGCACCGCCCAGGAGCACCGGGCCGAGCTGTGCTGGATCGGCCGTACCCGTCTGCACGGGGTGGTACCGGCCGCCGACGTCCTCTCCGCCGTCTCCGTGCGCGGCCGGGTGCGGTTCCTCATCACCACCCCGAACGTCGACCCGGCCCTCCCCCGGGACTTTCTGCTCCGGCTCAGTGGGGCCGAGGGGGACGCCGTACACGTCGTGGTCGACGGCTCCTGGACCCGGGCCGAGTGGCCCCGCCGGCTCCCGCCGCGGATCGTGCTGCACGCACTTCCGAGCTGCGGCCGGTAACGGCGTTTTCCCTGGCAGGACTGGCGGGACAGACACGGCGGATACCGATTCGTGCCCGGGCGCCGACGCCTGCTACTCTTCCTTGGTCGCTGAGCCCCCGTAGCTCAGGGGATAGAGCACCGCCCTCCGGAGGCGGGAGCGCAGGTTCGAATCCTGCCGGGGGCACCTCACAGAACTGCAAGAACGCAACGCAATGGGCCGGATGCTGGTCGCGGAAGCTGCGTTCAATATCGTTTAGTCGATCGCTGACAGCGGCAGAGCCGACGTAGCTCTGCCGCTGCCGCTGTGCTCGGGCCCTACGAGCCGCACGTCGGCCGGCCTGGTGGCGGAACCGCCGCACCTGTGCCCCGAGGCGCGCAACGTGCTCGCCCGAGCCATCCACTGGCCGTCCCGCCTCCCGTCGCAAGCCTCAGTCCGAACCGTGCCACCCGGTGAAGATCGCTTGAGCGGCGGGCACGTCCACGCGCTCGGACCGTGCGGATGCCGGCATCGCGCCAGCGCTGCGGCGGGCCGCGGAAGACAGGAAACGAGATATGACGACCTCGTCGCCGCTCCCGTAGGAAACCCGTAGTGGCGGCGGCACAGCCGATGAAACCGCCGTTGAACAGGACGGTTGCCCTTGGCCGTCGCCGAGACGAGTGTCGGCGTCTTGTCAGCGTGGCACTCGACCATAGGAGAACAATGGTCGAGCGGGGGGGTCGATGTGGAATTCCGGGTACTGGGCCGGCCGGATGTCTCACACGGAGGCGAGCGCCTGGACGTCGGTGCGCCGAAGCAGCGCACCGTGCTGGCCGCACTGCTGCTGTCGACGAACGAGGCGCTGTCGACGGAGCACCTGATGGACTCCGTGTGGTGGAAGCCGCCGGCCGCCGCCGGCGCCAACCTGCGCGTGTACCTGGCCGGCCTGCGCCGGGTGCTTCAGGTCCCGGGTGAGCAGGGCTCGCGGTTGCACACCCTGCGAGCCGGTGGTTACCAGCTCAGTGTGCACCCCGGCGAGCTCGACCTCGATCGGTTCAACGAGCTGGCCGACCAGGGCGAGGAGGCGCTGCGCGTCGGGCAGCTGCCGGCGGCGGCCGACCGCCTGGAACAAGCGCTGCGGCTGTGGCGGGGACGGGCACTGGACGGCATCGCGTACGGGCCCGCGTTGCAGGCGATCGTGCTGCGGGTAGAGGAACGGCGTCTGTCCGTGGCCGAGCAGTGGGCCCAGACCCGACTCGACCTGGGGCAGCCGGAGAACGTGATCACCGAGTTGCGGGCGCTGGTGAAGGAGCACCCGCTGCGGGAGCGGCTCTGGGAGCAGCTGATGCTCGCCCTGTACCGCTCCGGCCGGTTCGGTGAGGCGCTCCGCACATATGCCGACCTGCGCGTCCTGCTCGCCCGCGAGCTTGGCATCGATCCTGGCCCGAAGCTGCGCCGCCTGCACAAACGCATCCTGTACGACAGCGACAGCCTGCGTGGCGCCGCGAGCGGTGGCCAGGGGCGGCCCGCTGCGGCGCCGGCGCAACTGCCCGCCTGCCCACGCCCGCTCCACGGACGCGATGCCGAGCTGGCCTGGCTGTCCGCCACGCTGAAGGGTGGTGCGCACGGTGGTCCGGTGGTGGTCGCCATAGACGGCATCGCCGGCGTCGGCAAGTCCGCCCTCGCGCTTGCCGCGGCACACGAGTGCGCCAGCACGTTCCCGGATGGACAGCTCTACGTAAACCTGCACGGCGCCACACCTGGCCACGAGCCGCTGCGGCCGATCGAGGTGCTCGGCCGGTTCCTGCGCACGCTCGGCGTCCGGCCGACGGCCGTGCCGGAGGAGGAGGCCGAGGCGGCCGCGCTCTTTCGTTCGCTGGTGGCGCGGCGCCGGATGCTGGTGGTCCTCGACGACGCCGCCTCCCTGGCCCAGGTCCGCCCGCTGCTACCGGGCGGCTCCGGCTGCGCCGCCCTGGTCACCAGTCGGGCCGTGCTCGCTGGCCTGGCGGAGGCGGTGCGGCTTCCGCTCGGCCTACTGTCCCCCGCCGACGCCGTGTCTCTGCTCGAGCACTTCGCCGGCCTGGCCCGCGTCACAGCGGACCCGGCCGGCGCCGCCCGGCTCGCCGCTCTGTGCGGCTATCTGCCGCTCGCCTTGCGCATCGCCTGCGCGCGGCTCGCGGCGCGGTCCGGATGGCCGGTGGCCGAGTTGGCCGACCGGCTGGAGGCGGCCCAGCACCGCCTGGACGAGCTCGCCGTGGCCGACTTCGCCGTGCGGGCCAGCCTCGATCTCACCTTCCGCGGGCTGACCGATCAAGCCAAGACGGCGGTACGCCGGCTGGGTCTGCTACGGGCCCGGGACTTTCCCGCATGGGCGCTGGCCGCGCTGCTGGATGCTCCGCTCGATCACACCGGACGCGTACTGGACGACCTGGTGGCGGTACACGTGGTGGAGCCGGTCGCGGTGGCCGGACAGACCCGGTACCGCTTTCACGACCTCGTCCGGGCGTTCGCCCGGGAGCAGGCGACCGCCGACCAACGGCACACCCGCACCGCCGCGATCCGGCGGCTGGTCGGCGCCGGTCTCGCCCTGGCCGAGCGGGCCGACGCCCGCCTGTCCGCGGACTTCCTCGGCCTGGCCCGGCACCGGCTCGCGCGGTGGAGCCTGGCCCGGGCCGACGTGGAGCGGCTCACGGCCGACCCGCAGGCGTGGTTCGAGCGGGAACACGACTTCCTGCTGTCCATTGTGGATGACGGGCTGGACGCCGGTGCCACCGGCCTGACCGGCTGCCTGGCCGCATCGCTGACCACCTTCTTCCAGGTCGGCACGCACTTCGACGACTGGCGGCGGGTCCAGAGCCGGGTGCTCGCCGCCGCGGTCCGCGCCGGCGACCACCGTACCGCCGTCAAGCTGCACCGCGGGCTGGGTGAGCTGGACACCATCCAGGACCGCTATCCCGAGGCGATCGCGCATTTCGAGGCGGCCCAGGCCGGCAGCATCGACCAGGATCCCGAGTACGAGGCGGCGATCACCGCTGGTCTCGGCTACCTCTACCGGCTACGCGGCCAGTACCCGGCGGCACTGTCCAGCTTCAGCCGGGCCCGCGAGCTGGCTGACCGCACCGGCAACGTCAACGGCCTGGTCTACGCGACCACCGGCATCGGCGTGGTCTACCTGGATTGCGGCCGGCTGATCGAGGCGAGCGGGTACTTCGAGGAGTGCCTGCGGCTGAGCCGGCAGGCAGGTTACCGTCCCGGCGAAGCGACGGCACAACGCTGCCTGGGTCATGTGGCCCGGGCCCGACACCACCACGCCGAGGCCGCAGACCACTTCCAGCGCGCCCAGCACATCAGTGCGAGCCTCGGCGATCGGCTCGCCGCCGCACACGCGGGGTGCTGGCTCGGCGAGATGTGGATCCGGCTGGGCCGGCACGGGCAAGCGCGCCTGCTGCTGGCCCGTTGCCTGCGGGTGCATCGCGACTTCGCCAACGTGTGGGGCCAGGCCGGCACGCTGTGGGTACTCGCGGTGGCCCAGCTCGCCGCTGGCCGGGCCCGTGCCGGGCTGCACCGGGCCCGCCAGTCGGTCACCATCTGGCGCCAGCTCGGATCGCCGTACTGGCTTGCCACCAGCCTGGAGACCCTCGCGCAGGCGCACGCCGCGCTCGGCGACCGCGCCGCGGCCAGCCAAGCCGCGCGGGAGGCGGCTGGCCTGCGGCAGCGACTCCGCGTCGATCTCCGCCCGTGATCACTGATCCTTTTTCCACCTCCCCTTGCGGTCCGTCGGAGCGCGAGGTCGGACGCGGTGTGTGAGCGCCGCGCGGTTCAGGTCGAAAAAGGTTCACTGTGCGGGGGTCGCCAGCGCGGCGGTCTCAAGCCCGGTCAGGTCTGCGGCGTGCCGGCGGCACGGAGCGACCAGAAGTTGGACCGGTACTGGTCGTGGATGGCCGCTGACTGGATCCGCAGCAGCGCCTCGTCGTTCTCCCGAAGCGCGGCGTTGGTGTAGTTGTGGCTGCCGGTCATCACCCACTTGCTGTCCTTCTGGCCGGCGTACGTGCCTTCGATCAACATGTATTTCGAGTGCACGATGTAGTCGCCGCTGATCCGGTAGAGCTTGATCCGGGCGTGTCCGTCCAGGATGCTGCGCACATCGGCATCCATCGTGGTGTAGACGATGTCGACCCAGCACTTTCGGTCGGCCAGCTCGCGTAGCTTGTTGGCGATCGGGTTGCGGCTGAAGTACCACATGCCGATCCGGATGATCGTGCGCCCGGTCTCGGTGCCGGTCGATGTGTTGCCCTCGCAGGTGACGTTCTCGTCGAGCATGTTGTAGATGGTGTCGGTCGACCCCGACGAGCCGGCCCGCGGGAAGAAGTACGACTTGGCGTTGCCGCTGGAAGTGGTGCGGTAGTAGTCGTTGTTCTTCGCTTGGGCGGCCAGGTCGTTGAAGTAGTTCACATAGGCGTTGTAGACCGCCGTGTTGCCGACCAGCGTCACCGCGTTGTTCCAGTAGCTCTGGGCGTTGCCGTTGGTCAGGTTCGAGGAGGTCTGGACCAGCACGTTCGCCGACCCAGAGGTGTTGGAGAAGAGGAAGAACTTGTTGTGCATTATCGGCGTACCGGCGTTGCCGATACAGGCCCGATCGGTCGTGCACACCGTCACCGACGACGGGTTGGCCCGGTTGGTGCCCAGTTCGCCGATCAGGTCGAGCACCGCCGGATAGTCGCGCGACTGGCTGTCGGTCACCAGCCGGACGTTGACCCCACGGTCGTGCGCGGCGATCAGGTCGTTGGACATCCGGGTGAGTGCGAAGTGGTAGATCGCGATCCGGATCGTCGAGCCCGCGGTCGCGCCCCGGATCAGTCCCTGCAGGTGCTCGATGATCGCGTACTGCTCGCCGGCGACCGTGGGGTTGTTGAAGACCGCGCCGCTGGTCACAGCGGCGACGGCTGGCGTGGCCGGGGCCAGAAACGCGGCGGCGGCCACACCTGCCGCAGCGACCAACCCGACGGTACGACGCAAAAGCATGAATTCTCCTTCGAGGTCTTCAGACTCGGGTGACACGCACGGAGTCGGCGACTACCCGGCTGGCGCCGGTGGTCCAGCCGGCGGACGGCAACAATGTCCGTGCACGCCCGAGCCAACCGAGATCCTGGCAGCCCTGTCGTATACGTCCTGCACATGGCCGCCGGTCAGATACGTGTCCGCGACCGGTGTGAGCGCCTGCCCCGCCGCCAGCGTGGTCCGCGGGCCGGCGGTGCCGGCGGCCGCAGCGAAGCGGGTCTTGAACCGGTTCTGGATCGTCGGGTTGGACGACAGGCTCGGGCAGGACCACTCCGGTTGCGTACCCCAGCTGTAGGCGTCGTCGAACACCGGCGACGGCACGAGGCTGTCCCAGCGCGCGAAGATCTGGTCCAGCTCCGCGCCGGTCGGCATCCGCCACTTGCGATGGTCGGCGGGGATGCTTGCGCAGGTCTGCCCGAACGCCTGGAACACCGGCACGATCGCGCTGGCCGGGGTGCCGTTGGCGATGGTCTGCCGCACCGCCTGGTCGATGAGGGAGTACTCGCACGCCTCGCCGATACGGCAGGGATACGGGTCCAGCCCGATGAGGTCGACGCCGGACCTGGCCGGTGCCAGCTCCGGCGGGGCGGCCTCGCCGTCGCCGCCGCCGGAGGCGACGAAGGACAACTGCCGGCCACCGGTACGCGACCGGATCGCGGCCGCCCGCCGCTTGAGCAGGTCGATCAGGGTCGGGCAGGCGTCCAGATCGGGCTCGTCCCACAGGTACCAGCCGAAGACCTTGTCGCTGCCGGCGAGGTCGTCGACCAGCGCGTTGAACTCGCTGTCGGTGTACTCGGAGGTACACGTCGAGTTGTCGCCGCCGACCCAGACCAGGGCCCTGTGGCCGGCCGGCAGGGCTGCCACGTCCTCGGGGTACGGACCGAGGTCCCAGAGGTTGAAACCTACCCCCTTCGGCCCCGAGCTGTAGCCGACGTTGTTCGTGTAGTGCAGGGTGGTGCCGGCCAGCGGCACGTCCGCGGCGGCGACCGGGGTCGTGTCGGCGGCAGCGGTGGTGGCCGGCGGTACCGCCAGCAGCAGGGCGGCGAGGGCGGCCCTGGCCAGATTTCGCATGGCGCTCCAGAGGTATCGTCCGGACAGGGGGGTTCAGGCGCCCATACCGGCGCGGATCTCGTAGACGTAGCTCAGGTAACTGGGTGCCTGATCGCATTCGCGGAACGACGCGCCCGGGCCGCTCCAGCACCGCGCACAGTTTCGGCAGATCCGAAAGCGGCGACGCCCGGTCACCGAGTGGCTCAGCAGGTATCCCAACTGCTCCAGGAGCCGTGGAGGTTGAAGCGGCACCAGCTCCAGTTGTCCGTGCCGATGGTGCGCACGCCGTAGTACCCGGTGTCCGTGACGAAGTAGGCCCCGTTCGGGGTCGCCTTCCTGGCCTTGCCGCCGAGGCTCTTCCAGCCGCCGCTACCGGGCCAGATGTGGAAGACGGCGTAGTTGGTTCCGATGACGAAGTACTCGTTGCTGCCGTTGGAGTGCGTTACGTAGAACCATTCGAACTCGCAGATACGGTAGCCGGTGTAGCCGTACACCGTGGTGGCGCAGCTCGACAGGGTCGTCGCGCCGCCGTCCGGCGAGGCGTCCCGGGCGGCGGACCCGGCGGCGGTGCGCGTCCCGGGCATGACCACGACGCGGACGACATCGGACGTGGCAACGTCGGACGTGGCAACGTCGGCCCGCGACGGGCCCGCCTGCACGGCCGCCGGCGCCGAAGCCAGGCTCGTCGCACCAACCAGCGCACCGATCACGAGCGCGCAGCGGACCTTCCGGCCGAATGCCGGCTCCATTGTTCGCACCTTGATCTCCTCTCGGCGGGAAACAACGCGGTCGCGGCAAAGCCTTGCAGCACGGCGCACAGATTCCGCACATGCGCCGTGCGACCGCCGAGTCCGTTGACACCCGCCAGCACCCTCCGGCCGAACGCCCTGATCTTCCTATCAGCCGGACCCCTGGCGGCGCTCACACCGCGGTCGCTGTGCACGCCGGCAGGGCGGCCGAGAGTCGTGTGCTCGGCACGGCTAGCTGACCCGGCGCTGGACGCGCCACAGACCGAATGCCGCGAGCAGCGCACTGATGCCGAGATACAGCGCTAGCTCGATCCATTGGAATAGCCAGAATCGCTGGTTGGGGTGGTAGGCCAGGTCGACATGGAGGTCAAGCTTGCCGAGGCATACTGCGGTGTCACCGAACGTGCCGCTCGCGCCGGTCTTCGGGGCGTTGTCGAGACAGTCGTTGAAGGCGGCGTCGGAGAGTTGTCGGCCGTCAGCGGTCCGGAGCTTGCTGGTGTTTGTGACCCAGGCGTCAGGTATCGCTATCCCTCCGATGGCCGGCCCGCCGGTGATGCTGCCCAGCGACCGGGCCTGGTTGATGGCGTCGGCGCTCATCGCTACGCTGCCCCGCTCGGCGGGCAGATAGTGCGGTCGTAGCAGGTTGGGTACGGCGAACTGCACCGCGATCACGGTCAGGAAGACCATCGCCATCGCCGGTAGGGTACGACGCAGCAGCAGCCCGGCGACGGCGCCGAACGTGAAACCGAAGACGGCGTACCCGATGGGCGCGATACCGCGCGCTCCGAACAGGAGGCCGCTGAACCGGTCATTGGTGACCTGGTCGACCGGGCCCGCCGCCCACGTCAACAGCGCGCTGAGCGTACCGGCGACGGCCATGCTGGCGAGGCCGAGCACCGTCAGCTTGACCACGAGCCAGCGTCGGCGTGGCACGCTTTGGTTCCACACCAGTCGATAGGTGCCAGTCTCCAGTTCCCGGGCGACGAGCGGCGCGCCCCAGAACGCCCCGATGAGGGCGGATACCAGGCCGAAACCGGTGGCCAGGAACAGCATCGTCTGCCCGTACTGGCCCGGAAGCTGGGACGTGTCACGCACGGCGCGGATTTCTCCGCCGAGATTGATCAGGTAGGTGGCGGCCAGGGCCAAGAGGATCGCGCCGACGAGCGCCTGGATACGGAACTGCCGCAGGCTCAACCGGATCATCGGGCCACCGCAGTCGCACCGGACGCGACAACCGTCGAGGCGGCTCGCGACATGTAGGCGAGGACCAGCTCCTCCAGCGTCACCGGCTCGGCGTGCCGCACCGGCGCACCGTGCCGTACCGGCGCGTCGCCCCGGACCAGGACGCGGCCGTGCTCCGCCCAGATGACCTCGACCCCGGCGGGCATCGTGGCCGGATCGCCGGTGATCCGGTGGTGCGAGGCGAGCAGATCCGGTACCGGGCCGGCGACCTGGACACGCGAGTCGCAGAGTACGACGAGGTAGTCACAGACTTGCTCGACATCGCTCAACAGGTGCGAGGAGAGCACAGCACTGGCGCCGAGTTCCGTCACGAACTCCACGAGGCTGCGCATGAAGCCCCGGCGCGCCAGGGGATCCAGTGCGGCAGCGGGCTCGTCGAAGATGAGCAACTCGGGTCGCTTCGCGGCGGCGATGGTCATCGCGAGCTGCGCGCGCTGGCCGCCGGAGAGCCGGCCCGCCTTCTGCGCGGGGTCGAGCCCGACCTCCGCGATCCGCCGGTTGGCCAGCGCGGAGTCCCAGGAGGGATTCAGCCATCCGCCCATCTTCAGGTGGTCTGCGACGCTGAACGAGGCGTACACCGGGGTGTCCTGGGCGACGAAGCCGACCCGGGCGAGGTGCGCGGCATTGGCGGCCGGCTCGGACCCGAGGATGGACAACGTGCCCGAGGTCGGCCGGATCAGGCCGCAGGCCAGTTGCAGGAGGGTGGACTTGCCGGCACCGTTCGGGCCGACGAGTCCGACGACGTGCCCACGCGGGATCCTCAGCTCGCAGTCGGCCAACGCTGTTCGGCGGCCGTACCGCTTGGTCAGCCGCTCGGCGTGCAGGACGAGTGGTGTTTGCATGCGGCCAATCCTGCGAACGGCGGGCGCGCCCGCCATCGGTCGAAAGCAGGGGCTGCCCGCGCCGACGACCCTACTTTTGGCCGGTTCGCTCTGGCCGGCGCTTTCCTAGCGTCCTCGGCATGGACACGACACACCGAACGGCGATGAACGCCATACTGGGGCTGGTCTTCCTTACCGGGCTCGGGCTCACGGCGTATCTGATCGCGGTCAGTTGGGGCGGGCTCTACTGGCTGTTCGACTGCGTGGCCGGGGTGTTGGCCGGGACACTGGCGCTGCTGCGCGGGCCGCGGCGGAGCTGGCCGGTGGCGTGCGGAATCGCGGTCGCGGCGGTGGCCACCGTGGTGGCCCGGGTCGCCGACCTGCCGCAGGAGCCGGGACCGGTCACCGCGCTCGCCCTGGCTGTCCTGGTCGGCTCGGGGATCCGGACGCTGCCGGGGCGCCGGGCCGCGGCCGTCGCGGCGGGCGGGTTCGCGGTGGTGGTGGGTACCTGGCTGACCGCACTTCCGGACGCTGCCGGCTTCACTGCGGTAACCAGCGTGAACATCGCCGCCTGGTTGGTCGCCGTGCTGCTCGGGATCGGTCTTCGGGTCTCCGCGCGGGCCTCGTAACGTGGCTCGGATGCGCATCTGGAACCGGCTGTTCGGGGTCGCGGCCACGGCGGGACTCGCCGTGGTCTTCCTCGCCCTGATCGGCATTGAGGCCGTGGCGATCGCCCAGACCTGGGGCGCCCGGTACTGGCTCGCGGGCGGGGCGGCCGCCGTCGTGGTCTGTGCGCTGGCGGTGGTACGGCGACGGCAGCGGGTCTGGACGGCTGTCGCCGGTCTCGGGATCGCCGGTCTGGCCATCGTGGCGGCCCGAGTGTTCCACCTCCCGACCGAGCCGGGACCGGCAATGGCGCTGGCTCTCGCCGTACTCGTCGGGTCGGCGGTGCGCGCGCTGCCTCCCGTACCGGCTGGTGTGCTCGCTGCCGGCGGGCTCGCGGTGGTCAGCGGTGCCTACCTCGCCGCCCGGCCCCAGTCCTCGGGCGCCTCGGGAGTCGTGGCGCAGAACGCCGCAACCTGGCTCTGCGCGGTCGCGGTCGGGCTAGCGCTGCGCCTGCTGGACAACCGGGCGGCGGCCACCGCCGAGAAGGTACGCCGAGAGGAGCGGCTGGAGCTGGCCCGGGAACTGCACGACGTGGTGGCCCACCACATCACCGGCATGCTGATCCAGGCGCAGGCCGCCCACCTCGTCGTGCGTAAGAACCCGGGGCAGGTGGCCGAGTCGTTGACCGGGATCGAGGCCGCCGGCGCCGAGGCGCTGCGCGCGATGCGCCGCGTGGTCGGGCTGCTACGCGATGCCGAGGACGCGCCGCCCGCCTCGGCCGGGCCGGAACAGCTCGGCATCCTCGTCGAGCGCTTCAGCCGGCAGGGCCCGCCGGTGTGCCTACAGGTACCCGAGGAGCACGCGGCATGGCCGCCGGAGGTGAGCAGCACGGTGTACCGGATCGTGCGGGAGGCGCTGACGAACGTGGCCCGGCACGCCCCGCACGCCACCGGCGTCACCGTCACGGTCGCCGTCGACCAGAACACCTCCAGCGTCACGGTTGAGGTGGTCGACGACGCACCACCGGGCCCCGCCCGCGCCACCCACCGCGGCGGGTACGGCCTCATCGGCATGCGCGAACGCGTCGAAACCCTCGGCGGCACGCTCCACGCCGGTCCCCGCCCCGACGCCGGCTGGTCGGTCCGCGCCACGCTACCCATCCAGAACGGACGGTTATGACGATCCGGGTACTGCTCGCCGACGACCAGGCGATGATCCGTAGTGGCCTGAAGCTCATCCTTGAGGACCAACCGGACATCACGGTCATCGCCGAGGCGTCAGACGGTGTCGACGCCACCGCCCAGGCCCGCCGGCTGCGCCCCGACGTCTGCCTGGTGGACATCCGGATGCCCCGGCTCGACGGCATCCAGGTGACCCGGGCACTCGCCGGACCCGGCGTACCCAACCCGATGCGAGTCATCGTGGTCACCACGTTCGACCTCGACGAGTACGTGTACGGGGCACTGCGCGGCGGCGCGGTCGGCTTCATCCTCAAGGACGCCGGCCCGGCCCTGCTCGTCGAGGCGGTACGCGCGGCCCACAACGGTGACGCGCTGGTCTCCCCGTCGGTCACCGTACGGCTGCTGCGCCACCTGACCAGGCCGGCACGGGAACCCGACAAGTCACTGCCGGCGTTGTCGGAACGCGAAATCGAGGTGGTACGGGAGATCGCACGCGGCCGTACCAACCTGGAGATCGGAGCCGAGCTGTTCATCTCCCTGAGTACGGTCAAGAGTCACGTCTCGACCATCCAGGCCAAGCTCGGCCTCCGCAACCGCACCGAGATCGCCGTCTGGGCCTGGGAGCATCGAATCGTCGAAACCGCTTGAACGGCAGCCAGCGCAGCGGTCCGGCGGCGGATGGAACTCGTGACCGGACATCCGGCCCGGAAGAGTGCTTTCAGTGCCCCCGGCGCACTTTCGGGCGTCCGGCAGTCAGGTGGCGGGTTCAGGGGAATCTCGGGGTCGCGTGCGTTCCGTCCGGCGGGCCGGGCCCGGCATACTGGGGCACCGGTGCCCCAGAGAAAGTGAGCCGTGGCCGCTGCGATAGACGGATACCTCGCCGAACTCGACCGTGCCCTGCGAGGGCCACGGCGGGTCAAGGCCGGGCTGCTCCGGGAGGCCCGGGACAGCCTGGTCGACGCGACCGAGGCGTACGCGGATCTCGGCCTGGCCCCCGAGGGCGCCGCGCGGCGCGCGGTCGACGACTTCGGTGAGGTCTCCCGGATCGCCCCCGGATACCAGGCCGAACTCGCGCTGGCCCAGGGCCGGCGGACGGCGCTGCTGGCCTTCGCCAGCCTCGTCGCGCAGCCGCCGATCTGGCACCTGGTCGCCTGGCAGGCGGCCGAGCCGGACCCGCTGCCCGGGCTGGCCGGGTTCCTCGACACACTGGTGAGCTGGCTGGGGACGCTGGCCGTGGTCGTCGCGCTGCTCGCCGTCTGGGCCTCCGGCACCGGGGTACGCCGACTCGGCACCAACCCCCGGCGCATCCGGCTCACCGGGATCTTCGCCTTCACCGTGGCGGCCACGTTCAGCACGACCGGCCTGCTGCTCGCGGCATGCAGCCCGATCACCGGCCCAATGGCCCTGGCCCGGTTGCCGATCGCGGTGGTCGTGCTGTTCCTGCCGATGCTTCTCGTGGCGCTGAACGGGGCACGCTGCCTCGCGACGGCACGCGCGGCAACGACCTCCCGCTGACCCACGCTCCCGCCGAGAATTCGCACCCCCGGGTAGATCCGTTTCGTCCAGGTCGGACGGGACGAACGGATTGGGCCGCCAGTCCCGTTCCGCGCCTCCGGTCGAGCCGTCGCCGCTTACGTAGTTATGCTACATGTAGATTGCTAACTCATCGACGAGCGGGACGCGCGGCGACCGGCCGGGCGGACCCGAGAACGCGAGGAGATCGACGATGCCGACCGAACCACCTCCTGCCGACCGGCCCGACGGCGGGCTGCCGGACCGCCCGGGCCGAGCCGCACCGCCCGGCCCCGGCATTTTCGCCCGGGTGGCCGGCTGGGCGTATCGGCGGCGGTGGGCCGCCCTGCTGAGCTGGGTCGTCGTGCTGGTCGGCCTCGCCGTGGCCGCCCAGGCGGTCGGGACGGACTACCACAACGACCACTCGCTGCCCGGCACCGAATCCCAGGCCGCCACCGACACGCTCCGGGAACACGGCTCCCGGCAGACGGCGGGCAGCTTCCAGATCGTCCTGCACGAGCCGGGCGGCATCGGCGCCGCCGAGGTCCGGCAGCGCGTCGAGCCGATGCTCGGCCAGGTACGCGGAATGGCCTCGGTGGCCGAGCTGACCAGCCCGTACGACGACCCGCGCGCCGTCTCCGCCGACGGCACCATCGGGTACGCCACCGTCACCCTGGACAAGCCCGCCGAGGAGGTGCCGGCCGAGGACGTACGGGCCGTCATCGAGACCGCCCAGGCAGCGGCCGGGGACGGGCTGCGGGTGGAGTTGGCCGGTGACCCGGTCCGGGCCGCCGAGGAGAGCGAGGGTGGCGCCGCCGAGGGCGCGGGCCTGCTGGCCGCACTGGTCATCCTGGTGATCCTCTTCGGTTCCCTGCTCGCCGCCGCACTGCCGATCGGGATCGCGATCTTCGCGGTGGGCAGTACGCTCAGCCTGGTCGTACTCGCCTCGCACGTCGCGACGGTCGCCGACTACACCGCCCCGCTGATGGCGCTGGTCGGGCTCGGCGTCGGCATCGACTACGCGCTGCTGGTCTTCTCCCGCTTCCGGTCGGAGCTGCTGCACGGCGCCGACCGGGCCACCGCCACCCGAATCGCGTTGGACAGCGCCGGCCGTACCGTCTTCTTCGCCGCCTGCACGGTGGTGATCGCCCTGCTCGGCCTCGTCGTCCTCGGCCTCGGCTCGCTCCAGGGCGTGGCCGTGGCGGTGGCGCTGACGGTGCTGGTCACGATGCTCGCCTCGCTGACCCTGCTCCCGGCGCTGCTGGCCATCGTCGGCGGTCGCGTCGAACGTGCCGTCCGGCGCCGCGCGCAGCGGGCGAAGCGGGCCGAGGGCGCGGTGTGGCGGCGCTGGTCCGGGTTCGTGCAGCGCCGGCCCTGGCTGGCCCTGCTGCTGCCCACCGCGCTGCTGGTGCTGCTCGCGGTGCCGGCTCTGGACATGCGGCTGGGCTTCGCCGACGCCGGCAGCGACGCGCCGACCTCGACCAGCCGGCAGGCGTACGACCTGATCTCGACCGGGTTCGGCCCGGGACAGAACGGACCACTGGTGGTGGTCGTCGAGGGCGGCCAGCCGGCCGCGACCGAGGTGAGCGGCGCACTCGCCGGAGTCGGCGGGGTCGCCTCGGTGACCCCGCCGTTCCCGGCACCCGACGGGCAACTGCACACCCTGCTGCTCTTCCCCACCTCCGCCCCGCAGGACGCGGCGACGATGGATCTGGTGGAGCGGCTGCGCACCGAGGTGTTGCCACCGGTGGAGCGGAGCACCGGGGTGCGGGTCTCGATCGGCGGCGGTACGGCGGCGGCGGTCGACTTCGCCGATGCGATCTCCGACCGGCTGCCGCTCTTCGTGGTCGTGGTGGTGGGCCTCTCCGCACTGCTGCTGGTACTCGTCTTCCGTTCCCTGCTCATCCCGGTCAAGGCGGCGATACTCAACCTGCTCAGTGTGGCCGCCGCCCTCGGCGTGATCACCTACGTCTTCCAGTACGGCAACCTGGGCGTCCAGCCCGGTCCCGTCGAGGCGTTCGTGCCCGTACTGATCTTCGCCATCGTCTTCGGGCTCTCGATGGACTACGAGGTCTTCCTGGTCTCCCGGATGCACGAGCACTGGGAACGGCACCGGGACGCCCCGGGCGCGATCCGGGAGGGCCTGGCCACCACCGGGCGGGTGGTGACGGCCGCCGCCGCCATCATGATCGTGGTCTTCAGTGCCTTCCTGTTCGACCCGGGCCGGATGCTGCAACAGTTCGGACTCGGCCTGGCGGTCGCGATCTTCGTGGACGGCTTCGTCATCCGCTGCCTGATCCTGCCCGCCGTGATGCAGCTCTTCGGCGCCCGCGCCTGGTGGCTGCCGTCCTGGCTGGGCCACTGGCTGCCCCGGGTCGCCCTCGAACGCCCCGAGTCGCCCGTCCCGGTCACCGCCGGAGCCGAGAGGTCCACTCTGGTCTGACGGTGGGTGGGTAGCGGCCGGGCGGCGGTCCGACCACGGATAGCGGCTGGGCGGCGGTTTGACCGCGGGGAGCGGCCGGGCGGCGGTTTGACCGCGGGGAGCGGCTGGGCGGCGGGGCTACGATCAGCGCGTGCGAGACCCGCTGACCATCGCCGTCGCCCAGCCGCGCTGCCTGGCGTACGACGTGCTGGCGAACGCGCGGAGCCACGCCGAGGCGGTCCGGGCGGGCCGGGTCCGGGTGGTGGTCTTTCCGGAGATGTCGCTCACCGGGTACGAGTTCGACGCACCCCCGGTCGACGCCGACGATCCACGGCTCGCCCCGATCGTGGCGGCCTGCGCGGAGACCGGTTCGCTGGCGCTGGTCGGCGCACCGGTTGCCGGCGACGCGGGACGGCGGCACATCGGCGTCCTCGCGGTGGACGGCGGCGGGGCCCGGGTGGCGTACCGGAAGATGTGGCTGGGCGGGGCCGAGCCGGAGCACTTCGTCCCGGGCGACGCCCCGGCGGTGGTCGAGGTCGCCGGCTGGCGGCTGGGGATCGCGGTCTGCAAGGACACCGGGGTACCCCGGCACGCGGCCGACACCGCCGCGCTCGGCATCGACGGGTACGTCGCGGGTGCGCTGGACTCGGCGGCGGAGTGGGGTGTGCAGGACGAGCGGGCCCGCCGGATCGCCGCCGAGCACGGGGTCTGGGTGGCGACCGCCAGCTTCGCCGGCCGTACCGGTGGCGGTTACACCGACGCCGCCGGACGGTCCAGGATCTGGGCTCGGGACGGCAGCGTGATCGCCGAGGCGGGGCCCGAGCCGGGTGCACTGGTCCGGGCGACCCTGACCTGACCGCAGCGGCTCACTCCGGGTCCGCCGGCCCTGCCGGCTCCACCGGGCCACGTAGCCTGACCGCGACGGCTCACACCGGGTCCGCCGGCTCCACCAGGCCACGCAGCACTATGTCGAGCCCGCCGTCGAACTCCTCGGTGGGCCCGATCCGCCGGGCGTACCGGGCGGTCTCGGTCAGGTGCGGAAACTCGTCGGGGGACAGTTCGGCGATGGCCCCGGTGCCCGCTCCGGCAAGCGCGCCCAGATGTTCGAGCTGGATCGCGCCGACGACATAGCTGAGCAGGCCGCGCAGCGCCACCACCCGGCGCCCGCCGTCGAGACCGGCCTCGGTCAGGATGCCCAGCACCGTCTCCGACCAGCGCAGCAGGCTCACCGAGGTGTGCCGGTGCGCGACGGTCAGCGGCACCACCGCCGGATGGGCCTCGACCGCCTTCCGGACCCGCTCGACCATGGTCCGGATCCGGTCCCGCCAGTCGGCCGGGCCGGGTGGCGGGGTGGGGTCGACGCCGCCGAACACCAACTCGACGACGAGGGCCTCCAGCTCGGCCCGGTCGGTCACGTACCGGTAGAGGCCCATGGTGCTCATCCGGAGCTCGGTCGCCACCGCCCGCATGGTGAGACCGGCGAGACCGGCGCGGTCGAGGACGGCGAGGGCGGCCGAGGCGAGCTGGTCGGGCGTGAGCGAGCGGGGACGGGGCATGGCACTTGACAGCGTACGGCATACGCCTACGATTTTACGAGTACGTTGTACGCCTACGAGGGGAGCTCCCGATGCGTACGCTCCGGCCGGTCGGAACCGACTCCGTCGTCCCCGCCCGCGAACTCACCCCGGTCACCGGTGCGCCGCTCCCGGTCCCCGATCCCGACCGTCTGGTGCACCTCCAGTTCCGCCGGTTCGCCGGCTGCCCGGTCTGCAACCTGCACCTGCGCTCGATCGTGGTCCGGCACGGCGAGATCGAGGCGGCCGGGGTACGCGAGGTGGTGGTCTTCCACTCCCCCGCCGACAAGCTGGCCGAACACGTCGCCGACCTGCCGTTCCCGGTGATCGCCGACCCGGACAAGCGGCTGTACGCGGAGTTCGGCGTCTCCTCGGCCCGCCGTGCCCTGTTCGACCCGCGCGCCTGGCTGCCGATCCTCCGGGCGGTGCTGCGCAGTTCCTGGGCGATCGTCCGGCGCCGTGAACGGCCTCCGGCGACCGTTCCGCATGGCGGGCGGTTCGGCCTGCCGGCCGACTTCCTGATCGGCCCCGACGGCCGGGTGCTGGCATCCCGGCACGGCGAACACGTCTACGACCAGTGGTCCGTCGACGAACTGCTGGACCTGGCCGCCCGGGCTCCCCGCCCCGCACCCGGCACCCGGTAGGACCCGCTACGGCCGCTCGGGGGCGGCGTTCCGGCCCCACCGCCGAGTTGCTCTCCCCCAGCCCGGTACGTGGAGCCGCACCGGGCGGCCGTGACCGGCTACGAGAAGCTCTGCGCCGAGCTGGGTGAGGAGCCGACCACCGTCGCGCTGGCCTGGCTGCTGTCCCGCCCCGGTGTCACCGCGCCGATCGTCGGGCCGAGATCGGCCGGCCAGCTCGACCTGGCGCTGCGGGCGGTGCGGACCACGCTCGACCCCGGCACCCTGGACCGGCTGGACGAACTGTTTCCGCCGGTCGGCTCGGGCGGACCGGGCCCGGAGGCGTGGGCCTGGTGAACCCGGGTCGACCGGCGTGTGCGGTCTGGCCGAGCGGCGACCCGCGCACCCCCGGCCGAGCGGCGACGCGGGGCGCCGGTCGACCGGGGCCGGCCGGGTCAGGCCCGCCGCGTTCCGCCGGCGGGTCGGCTCGGTTGGGTCGGCGGGCTCAGTCGGGCGGGAGCAGGCGTACCTGGCGGGTGGTGGCGGCCGGGTCGGTGAAGCCGAGCAGCCGGTCGGCCTCGGCCGCCACCTCGGCGCACTCTGCCGGGGTGAGCCGGCGCAGCGGGCGTACGGTCAGCACGGCGGCACCGTCGGCCCGGGAGACCGACCACATCGCCGCCACCGTGCCGTCGACCAGCACGGTGGGCGCCACCGCCGCACCGACGCAGACCTGCCGGCGCACCGGGTCGGTCATCATCCGGCTCCGGTCGGCGTACGCCAGCAGCGGCGCGTCGAACTCCGGCAGCAGCCGTACCGGGGCGGGCAGCTCGGCCGGGGGCAGCGGCGCGTCCGGCAGGTCGAACAGCTCCCGGCCGGACTCGTCGGCGTACACCCGCAGTTCGGGGCGCAGCCCGGCGAACACCTCGCGGAGCCCGGCCACCCCGGACCAGGCCCGGGCGTCGGCCACGGTCGCCGGCCCGAACGCCGCCAGATACCGCCGGACCAGCTCGCGCAGGCCCTCGGCCGTCGGCTCCGCCGCCACCCCGGTCCAGTCGGCCCGGGCGAACGGGGTGGCGCCGTAGGTGTTCCACGTGCCGCTCGGGGCCGGGTGCAGCAGGGGTTCCAGATACTGCACGGTCCAGCCGAGGGCGTTCGGCTCGAACTCCGGCCAGTGCCGGGCGAGCCGCCGGCCCAGTTCCGGCCGGGTCATGACCTGCCCGTCGGCGAGCAGCCGCCGCGCCTGCGCGGCAAGCGCGTCGAGGTCGAGGCCGACGGTACGGCTCCCGAAGGCGTTGCGCTGCACCCGGCGGAGCAGGGCCGCCAGGGCCGGTCGGACCAGCCGGAAGTCCGGCACCGACAGCAGGTGCTGGGTGGCCCGCATCAGGGTCGAGCGGACCAGGGTACGGTCCTCGATCGCCCGGGTCAGCTCGGCGACGGTGAAGCCGCGCAACCTGCTCCACAGCGCGAGGTACGGCGGGTTCGGGCTCTGCGCGTTGAGCCCGAGCAGCCGTTCGACGGCCGGGACGACCGGCAGCTCCACCCGGCGCAGCAGCAGTTGCCGGTGCAGCGTCGCCCGGCCCAGGGCTCGCGGGCCGAGTACCCGGATATTCGCCATGCCGGAACGCTAGCCGGCATTCCGGCCAGTTCCTGTCCTGATGTTGCCGCGGCCGGCGGTACCGCGCACGCCCGAGGTGCTGCCGTGCCGAGCGGGGTGCTCAGCTCGCCGGCCGAACGGACCGGCGGATCAGCCGGACGGGTGGCGACGAGCCGCTTTCCGGCGCCCGTGGCGGTGGGCGTAGCAGAGTCGAGCACGGGAAGCCGTCGACGGCATCACCTGCGACGACCCGTGCCGAAGGGAAGCGACAGCATGGCCAAGACATGGCTGATCACCGGAAGCTCCCGGGGTCTGGGCCGGGCGCTCAGCCAGGAGGTGCTGGACCGGGGCGACAACCTGCTCGCCACCGCCCGGCAGCCCGACCAGCTCGCCGACTTCGTCACCCGGTACGGCGACCAGGTGCGGCCGTACGCCCTCGACGTCACCGACCCGGCCGCCGCGCGGGCGGCGGTGCAGGCCGCGGTGGAGACCTTCGGCGGGCTGGACGTGGTGGCCAACAACGCCGGCTACGCCAACAGCGCGCCGATCGAGGAGATGCCGGAGGAGGACTTCCGGGCGCAGGTCGAGACGAACCTGTTCGGCGTCGTCAACGTCACCCGGGCGGCCCTGCCGATCCTGCGGGAGCGCCGCTCCGGGCACTTCCTCCAGTTCTCCTCGATCGGCGGGCGGGTCGGCGGCACGCCGGGGCTGGGTGCGTACCAGACCGCGAAGTTCGCCGTGGAGGGCTTCTCCGAGGTGCTGTACAACGAGGTCAAGCCGTTCGGCATCCGGGTCACCATCATCGAGCCCGGCGCCTTCCGGACCGACTGGGGCGGCTCGTCGATGCGGATGGCCGAGGTGGGCGAGGACTATCAGCAGACCGTCGGGCGGCTGCACGCGCTGCGCCGCGACATGGACGGCCAGCAGGCCGGTGACCCGGAACGGGCCGCCCGGGTGATCGCCGATCTCGTCGGGCTCGCCGTACCGCCGCTGCGGCTGCTACTCGGCTCCGACGCGCTGCGTCTCGCCGAGGAGTCGGCGCTGTCCCGCTCCCGGGAGACGACCGCCTGGGCCGACGTCAGCCGGAGCACCGACTACGACAGCAGCACCGACTTCGCGAAGACGCCGGTGGCGGCGATGCTCGCACCGCGCAGCCCGAACTGACCGCCGGGGGACCCGCCGGGCCCGGAGAAAACTGACGCCGACGGATGGCTTGCCATCCACAGGGGACGTACGCTCGGGCGACGCAAGTTCCACGACGAGCCCACCGGGCTCGGGGACGGGCCTACCATCCGCCGCCCGGGTCCGGCGCGGGCCGTCGACCCCTTTCGACGGCGGAAGGTCAGGAATGAGAACGAGACGCACCATCGCCGTGGCGTCCGCCACGGCGGTGCTCACCGTGCTGTCGCTGTCGCTGGCACCGGCGAGCCAGGCCGCGAACGCGCGCTATCCGCACCTCAACCCCGGGGGCCAGCCACGGCTGACCGAGCGGGTACCGGTCAACGTGGTGTTCCTCGGCTACGAGCCGAACCAGGTGTCCCGGTCGGCCTACCAGGCCGAGCTGCCGCGCGGCTACGAACCGGTGGTCCGGTCCCGGCTCCTCTACGACGTCCGGGAGAAGCTGGGCCTGCACTACACGTACGACTACCGGATCAGCTACGCCGACCGGCGGTACGAGGACCGGTTCTTCGGCGAACTCACCCGGCTGTCCCGGCCCGCCCCGTTGACCGCGCTCCAGGCGGATTACAACGCGCAGCAGCGCAACGTCCTCGACATCACCACGAACCACCACATCGACGCGCCGAGCGTCGAGCGGTGGCTGGCGAAGAACCCGCCGGCCGGGGTGGACACCCGGCGGAACACCGTCTTCTTCATCAACTGGTACGGGCGGTCCGACTTCCGGTTCCACGTCTACACCAAGACCGACGAGCCGGACCCGGACACCGGATACAACTTCGGCGTCGAGCGGGACAGCCGAAAAATCATCGCCTGGGGCGGCACCACCGCGCGGGACGAGGAGAACGGGCTCGGCTCCACCCACCGGATCTGGTTCCACGACCTCTCGGCCGGCCCGGAGTCCTGGACCTCCAACTGGAACGTGGACGAGCCGGACCTCGACGGCAACGGCGTCGAGGACTACCGGATGCCGCCGACCTGGGAATACACCGCCGGTGGCTACCGGGCGCCGGGCAAGCTCGCCGGCGACCTCGGCCTGATCACCCGGTACGTCGCGCTGAACCTGCTCTTCACCAGCTCGCCGCTCTATCCGGCGGAGCTGCCCACGGCCGCGCCCCCGCGCTCGATCAACCTGGACAGCAACGTCTACGAGGGCTGGCCGGGCGTGGACGCCTCGAAGACCTACGTCAAGCCGGACCTGCTCCTGGCCGAGCTGCGCGAACTGCGCTGGCGCAACAAGCTCGACTACGACAGCCAGGACCTGCCGTTGCGCGGCGAGGCCGAGCGCTGCTACCGGCTGGCGGTGGAGGAGGACGTCTCCTGCTATCCGGAGACCGGCTTCCCCGGCTTCGCCAACTTCTATCTGCAGAACCGCAAGGAGCTGGCGCGTACCCAGGACGACCAGGGCCGGGTCGACTACGAGTTGCCGATGTTCAGCTACGCGGTCCCGGAGGGCACCATCACCCCGGCCCTCGGCTTCGCCGACGACAACTACGTCGACGGCACCCAGACGTACGTCTTCGGGTTCATCTCGCCGGAGATCGTCGAAGCCGGGTACGGGCTGACCACGACGCTGATCCACGAGGTGGGGCACCACATCGGGATGAGCCACCCGCACGACGGCTACGACAGCACGTCCGGAGTGGACTACGCACCAGCCGACGAGTTTTACTTCGTGAACGCCGGTGACCAGACCAACTCGATGATGAGCTACATCGACCTGAACTGGGACTTCAGCCAGTTCGACCACGACAACAGCGACCGGTTCCTGACGGCCGCGTACAACGAGGCGGCCAACCGGCTCGCCGCGGAGGTGCTCGGCTCGCCCCGGTCGTACCGGGCCCGGGACGAGTTGGCGGCGGCGGACCGGCTGCTCGGCCGGGCCAAGGCGGCCCTGGCCAGCCACCAGTACGCCGCCGCGCACGCCTACGCCGATCAGGCGTACACCGAGGTGGTCGACGGCGCCCGCCAGGCGGGTGTGCCGACCGATCGGGTCGCCGCGCAGATGACGGCGGAGGCGAAGGCCGCCCGGACCAGTGTCGAGGCGGACCACCCGCACGAGTTCATCGACAGTCTCGACCCGGAGGGGCCGCGCAGCCAGCCCTGACGACCGAAGGGTGACGGCGGGCGGGCAGACCCGCCCGCCGTCCACCGACGCCCCGGCCGGCTGCCTGGTGCACGAAACCGGGTCGAGATGGCGACCCGGATCACGCAGGATGGCGGGGTGAGCAGGCGGCTGAGGGCGATCGCCCAGGAGACGGTGGCGGTGCTGGACCGGGGAACCTACCGGACCGAGCAGGGCGGGCAGGTGGCCATCGGCGACGAGGTGGCCCGGGCGGTGGCGGGCACCCGGCTGCACCTGCCCGACGAACTCCTGCCCGCGCCGGAGCCGCTGGCCGGCCCGCCCCGCATCGAGGTGACCGACGAATCCAGCCTGGCGGCGTGCCGGCGGCTCGACGGGGACCGGGCCTGCCTGGTCTTCGCCTCGGCCCGCAACCCCGGCGGTGGTTTTCTCAACGGCGCCCAGGCCCAGGAGGAGAGCATCGCCCGCGCCTCGGCGCTCTATCCGTGTCTCCGGGCCGCCGGGGACTTCTACCTCGCGCACCGGGCCGACCCGGATCTCGGCTACAGCGACCGGGTCGTCTACTCGCCGGGCGTACCCGTATTCCGGGACGACCACGGCGCTCCGCTGGCGGCGCCGTACCCGATCTCGTTCCTGACCTCGGCGGCGCCCAACCTCTCCGCGATGCGGCGCAACCAGCCCGACCGGGTCGCGGACGTCCCGGCCATCCTGCGTCGGCGGGCCGCCCGGGTGCTGGCGGTCGCCGCCGGGTACGGGCACCGGCAACTCGTGCTCGGCGCCTGGGGCTGCGGCGTCTTCGGCAACGACCCGTCGACCGTCGCGGCGGCGTTCGCCGAGGCGCTTCGGGAGAGTCCGTGGTTCGAGCGGGTGGTCTTCGCCGTACTGGACCGGGAGCGCGGCACGCCGACCCTCGCGGCGTTCCAGAAGGTCTTCCGCTGACCGGGTGTCGGTGACTCCAC